>DASTDR010000046.1:0-5712 GCA_035710265.1 Gemmatimonadales bacterium
CCGGGGTTGCCGGTGAGCAGCGCGTCGCCGATGAGCGGCGGATGTCCCTCCACCACGTCGGCCACGTCGCCGAGTCGCAGCGACCCCTTGCCCTCGACGGTCACTCTCGCCAGATCCGCCGGCGCGGAGAGGGGCAGCACATGGCGCACCTCGAGTCGCTGCTGGGGCCCATCAATCCACCCTCCCGACCCGGGGAACGACGCTTCGAGATAGGTCAAGGGAGAGATCCACAGAGCGTTCCCAGCCGTCTGGATGATCTGGCTCTGGGTCACGCCCCGCGCCCGCAGCCGCTCCGGATCGATCTGCACTTGCAGTTGGCGATCCCGATCGCCCCAGACCGCCACGTTGGCCACGCCGGGGACGCCCAACAACCTGGGCTTGATTGTCCAGCGCGTGAGGACGGACAGGTCGATAAGCGATACCGTCTTCGACGACAGCCCGATCATGGCGACCCGGCTCGTCGCCGACATGGGCTGCATCATGACCGGTGGCTTGGACGCGTTGGGCAGCGCGTACGCCAACGTGAGGCGCTCCTGGACCATTTGCCGCGCCCGCATCAGGTCGGTCCCGGGCTGGAAGATCATGACGACGGACGACAGTCCGGGCACGGACCGGGAGCGCATCGTTTGCAGCCACGGCACCCCCGCGACCATCTCCTCCACGTTCAGCGTGACGAGGTCCTCCACCTCGTTCGCAGACAGCCCCAGCGCTTCGGTCTGAATCTCCACGTAGGGCGGCGCGAACTCGGGAAGGACGTCGATCGGCATACGCCGGAGCTCCCCGACGCCGACGACCATGATCACCGCCGCTGCGGCGATCAGCAGGACGCGAAGTCTCAGGCTTGATTCAACGATCTGACGGATCATGGGGGGGCCTCGGTCAGTTGCGTTGTGCAGGAGGGGTGTGAGCGTACACGGTCTTACTGCGCTGATAGGCGCTGCGCTCGAGCTCGAGCGCTTTCACGCGGGCCGCCGCCAGCGCGGCGGCGTCCAAGTGTTCGACGCGGACCAGCTCCAGAGTCTCCTTGGTCTTCTCGCCTGCGCCCCGCCAACCCACGCGTACGTTGCCCACCCCGCGCGCGTAGTACTTGAGCTGTTGCGCATCCGGCTCCGATTGGCTGGTTTCGGCGATGACGAGCACGTCGTCGTAACAGCCGGCCCGCACGCACGTCTTCAAGCCCAGCTGATCCACCTGCCCGCGGTCCGTCCAGTCGACGGCAGGCCCCCACCCCTGGGCGTAACTCGGCGTTCCGGGCTGGGGTCTGGCCGGCATCATGATGCCGGCTCGCGCATCCTCGAAGCCATGGATCCAGGGCCGCGCGGCGACGAACTTCCCCTCTTCGTATTCCTCGGGATACTCGCCCATGCGCCACACCGTGCCGGTCGTGTCCTGCGCGAAGAAGGCGAGTTCCGCCTCGACCAGTTCGCCGTCGCTGTAGTCCAGGTCCCATGTGACCGCCGCCCGCACACCACCGATCACCTTGTGGAGGTCAGTGACAGTGATTACGACGCGATGAGGAACGGCCGTGCCGTCGTCTTCGATCGTGGTCCCCTCGAAGACGAAGCGGGTGCCCGGCTTGAGCGGCATCCAGTCGTTGGCAATCGGGATGGACTGGACGAAGCGGCTGGCGTCAAACGCCTGGTCGGTTTTGACACCCTGGGCCGGGGCGCAGCCCGCCAATACAGCGAACGCCGCGGCGAACGCCACGGCGCGAGGCAGCAACTCCCGGCATCGGAACACCCCAACCAGTCGGCGAGTCGGCATCAGGCAAGCCTCCCGGGACGCGACGAGACGCAGCGGAAACGGCACGTTGTTGGATCGGGATTACCCAACGCATTTTGTTGGCCCATTCGGTAGGGTCGTGTGGCAGAAAAGGGCCGTGGGCAAAACCGCAGATGGCATACCGTTACACGAAGAACGGCGTTTTCCTCAATACATGCAATTTGTCAACCTGTTGCATCCACGGTATGTCTCTGTTTGCGCCGCGACACACTCCGGGGTTGACGGGCATTCCTCGCCGATCCCGAGGCAGCCGACGGTCAATTACAACCAGACTCCTGAATAAGAAAAAGGCCGCGACAGAGCGCGGCCCTTTTCGTTTCGTGCGAATTGTTACGACTTAGCGGTCTTGGCCGCCGCCCTGCCGGCCACCCTGCTCGTAATCCTTCTCTTCCCGACCCGGCGTGCGACCAGGCTGATTGCCGCCACCCTGCCGGCCGCCCTGACCGCCCTGACCACCCTGACCACCCTGACCGCCCTGCTTCTCACGGTCAGCCTGTCCCGGGTTACTGGGATTCGTGCTTCTCACAATTGCCTCCAATGCGTAAAGGTCAACAATCGACTCTGGCGACTGCTCTATCGAATGTCGTGTGGCAACGCCGTGAGTCGAATCCGCCAAGGGGATGAAAAAGGGCTTAACCCACGTTGTATTGAGGACGGATTAGTCTCATGCGGCAGCTGAGGCGTGCGACGGGCCACCACACATGTGGTGGCCCGAGCAGGCCCGGCAGGAATCGAACCTGCAACCCCCGGTTTTGGAGACCGGTGCTCTACCAATTGAGCTACGGACCTAAAGGCTAGACGCACAGCGCATAGACGCGCAGACGCCTAGGAAGGCACGAATTTAACCTGGGCGCCGCTCAGCGAGAACAGCCCCGGCGCCCGCCAGATCTCGCTCCTCAATCGGGTCATAGCGGTACAGCAGCAGGCGGTACGACTTGTACTTCTTGAAGTTCGCCCCGTTGCGCCGTCCGCTGAAGTGCTTGTCCTCAGCGCGCTGCAGTTTCTTCTTGAATTTCCACTTGACGATCTTCATCAGCCACGGGTACCGCGTCTCCAGGCGCGAGAAAATCAGCTGGTAGGCGGGCTGAATGGCCTCACGGTAGGCGGCGTCCAGCAAGTCGAACGTCGGTGCGATGCCGTCGGTCATGTCGAAATCGACCGTGGGCGCAAGCGGAAACCGGGCGATCGTCTCGCGGAACCGCGGCAGCTCGTGTCCGCCACCGATCGGGCTCTTCCCTTCAGCCGGGACGCGGAAAATGTCGGTGATCAGGACGTACCCGCCGGGGTTCAGCAGGGACAGCGCTTTGGTGAACGCTTCCTGGAGCGGAATGAACAGCAGGCTCTCGCTGAACAGGATGAGATCGTAGCGCCGCTCGGTCCGGAGATCCTGAAATCGGGTCTCGAACAGCTCGCCCCGTCCGTGCAGTACCTGTCTCGCCACACCGCTCAGCACGCCGTTAGGCGAGACACAATCCACCGTGAATCCACGCTCCAGCAGCTTGCGCGCGGTGTTCCCCGCTCCGCACCCGACGTCGAGCACCGACTTCACGCCCGCAGGAATGTGCGACATCAGAAGATCCGTGTAATGCGCCTGTGCCTGCGCCAGGTTCTGCGGCACCGGTGGCAGTCCCTGCGGCCAATAGCCGTAATGCAGGTCCTGCATGTTGAGGAAGTGATGTCCGATCACAAACCCCAACGCGAGACCAAACTCGCTCGACGACAGATTGCCGTTGATAGGAATGCTGAGGCTGGCTGAATGCTTCGGAACGACTGTCGTAGTACCTCCTGGCTGCACCTAAGCTACGACTCAGTCGTTGCTCTCGTGCGTTGGTTTAGATCCTGGACCTCGTCCTCTGGCAGCTTACCTCTTGAGGCCACTTCGCAACTTGGCGTCTGAGCAACTTGCAACCATCCTCAAGAGGGTGGCTGACGGGGATTGAACCCGCAACCTCCGGAGCCACAGTCCGGCGCTCTAACCAATTGAGCTACAGCCACCATACAGGCGCCAAGACGCCCAGACGCCAAGTAACCTAATCGGGCCAGAAGCTCGCTGAAAGCTCGGCGGTGCGAGGATCGCCTGGTACCGGCTCCCCCTGGAGCCGGCTGATCGGCACGACTCCCCGCACGGCGTTCACCAGAAACAGGCTGCGGCCCGCGAGCGCGGAGACTGGAACCCGGTCTTCCTGGACATTCGTCAGCTCCATGATCCGGCTGCGCCCGATCCCCGGCAGGATTCCAAGCTCCTCGGCCGAAGTGTACAGCTTCCCGCCGCTCCACCAGAACAGGTTCCACGCTGTCCCCTCGGTCACGTAGCCGTCGGCGCTGACCAGGACGGCGTCGTGCGCGCCGCTCCGGCGCGCGTTCGCCAGCGATCGGCCGAATTGCTCCCGGCGTGTGGTCTTGTGCGGATAGGGCCGGTACAGCTCTTCCGACACCACGATCGCGACCGGTCGTTGCTCGGGGACATCGCGAGTCGAGATCTCGACGTGCCCGTTTCGCAGCTCGAGACGCACGACGCGCTCGCCGCTTCCGGCCGCGATGCGCGCAAGATCGGCGATGTCGGAAGCGGGGGCCGTCAGACCCAGGGCGTTCACCGAAGCGCGCAGACGGGCCATATGCCGGCCAAGCCATGGAAGGCGCCCTTCCCTGGCCCGAATGGTCTCGATCAACCCGACGTCGATCATGGCCCCGACGGTTCCGATGGCGGCTCCAGCCACACGAGGCATACGAGAAATACTACATTTGGGCCGACCTTTTCGGAGGAGGTCCCTTGAATCGACTCGCCCTCATCGGTGCCGGGCTGTGCGCCCTCACCGCCTGCAGCAGCACCACCAAGACGGTCGTCGTCGAGCCGAGCCCCCAACAAAGGAGCTCAGCGACGGGCTCGGCGTCGTCCAGCGCGAATCGCGGCCCCAGCACGGCGGCGACCCTGGGGGTCCCACCTGGACACCTCCCGAAAGCGGGGGAATGTCGGGTCTGGATTCCCGGCACGCCGCCGGGGCAGCAACCAGGTCCCAAGTCCCGGTCCTGCACGGCGATCGCGTCCGCCGCCCCGGCGGGAAGCTGGGTGATCTATCGCCCGACCGACAACAAGAAGCTGGTGCACGTCCGCGAAGTGGACGCGCGCCGCGCGGGACAGGTCGTGCGGATCCGCATTTTCGATATTGACAGCCATCAGCTCGTCCGTGAGGAAAAGCCATGAGGCGTCTCGCTCTCGCGAGCGTACTGTTGGCCGCGGCATGCGGTCCCAAGCGACCTCCACCGTCGTTCGCCCCCGATCCGGGACTGGTCGAGCAGATCCGCGAGATCCGCATGTCCACAAGCACCCGAGCCTGTCCAGGGGAATCGTTCGGCGCAGTCTACACGGCTGTGCTGAACGACGGATCATTGGTGCCGTTCGAGACGCGCTACGACGAGGACAATCCACCCAGGTTGCACGTCATTTTCCTCACACGCTGGAGCGACGAAGCCACACCGCTCGAAGCCGGTGGCTGGAGCGCGGCGCGCGATCCGCTCGCGACGGCGATGACGGGATTCCGGCTGACCGCCGCCCTGAAGGCGAAGCCCAGTATCAGCACGTCGGCCACACTGACACCGGATTACAGCTGCCTGCAGCATTCATTCGGATTCCGCAGCGCCGGCGCCGGCAACAGCGGGCCACAAGTCACGGTCCGGCTCGGCATTCTGCGCTCGCCGTATTACGACCGCCTGCTGGTGGCCGGCGTCGAAGTCGAGGAAGCCCCGCCGTTCTACGTCCTCGCCGACGCGCGGGCGGTTCCTCCGTCCGACTGGCTGATCATTGAGGCGCGCGGCTCACGCGGAGCCCGCGGTGCCGATGGCGCTGATGGAGTGGCGGGCACGAACGGCCAGCCGGGCTGTCCCGGTGGCGCCGGTGGTCCTGGCGGCGCCGGCGGCAACGGCAGCGCCGGT
>DASTDR010000047.1:0-9761 GCA_035710265.1 Gemmatimonadales bacterium
GCCCTGGGTGGGGGGGGCGGGGTTCGCGGCAAGTTCGAAAGCTTGAACCGAGTCGTGACGGCCGGGCCGGGCTACATCGTGGATGTGACCGATCATTCGTCGCGCGACGACCATCTCGTGGAGCTCCCGTGGCACATCGCGGGTCGCGGCGCGGTGGAAACGTCCGGCCGCTGGCTGAGCGATGAGCTCGCCGATGAGTTCGTCACCCGCGTCCAACGGTTCGAGCCGAACAGCCCCGGCCCGCTTGTCGTCAGGCACGTGCACGATCGTGCCCAGTTGACATTGCATCTGCTGTTCGACGGCACGCTGCTCGAGTTGGAAGGGCCGGGGCTTCCCGGGCAGCGCGAGCGCGTACCGTTCTATGTCGTTCGGGCGCGTGGCCATAACGTTCGCTTCGTGACGATTATCGAGCCCGCGAAGGGCGACGCCGTCGTGCGCGGCGTGCGGGCGCGTGGCGACACGATCGAAATCACGACAGCCTCCGGTGTCGACCGCCACCGGTTCACCGGCAGCGATTGGACCATCGAGTGCGAGGGGCAGGTTCCGGTCGTGTTGCGCGGGGCCCGGGAGGCGCGGCCGCCATTCGTCCCGCTGTTGCAGCTCGATCCGCCCACGCCGGTCGCGGCACCGGCGTACCGGGTCGGCGGTCCGCCACCGCTCGATGGGTCGCTCGACGGTTTCGAGCTGGCTGAACCGCTGCAATTGAGTCTGGAGGATCAGTACCGCCGCAGCGAAGACGCCTACCCTGGTCCTGACGACCTTTCCGCGACTGCGTATGCCGCCTGGGACGAGCACGCGCTGTACCTGGCGGTATCGGTCACCAAGCCGGAGCTGTGCCTGCGGCCGGACGGTGCGCCCCCACTCAAGCTCGATAATGACCCCGACGACATTCACTCCGATGGGCTCCAGGTGTACCTCGCGCCGCTGACGGATGCGGCGCGAGACAATGGAGGCGGCAGGGGGGCGGGGGCGGGGGCGGGGGCGGGAGCGGGGGCTGTGGGATACCTCATCGTTCCCGAGCAGCGCGGCCGCGGCGTGCGCGCGCAGCTGACCAGTGACACGCGCACTCATGCGGCGAGCGGGGTCCGCGGCGGCTGGCGGCGGACCGAATCGGGGTACTGTGTCACCGTGGCGATTCCGTGGCCTGAGCGTGCCTATCCCCACGCGGGTGCGCGCGTCGCGTTCGATCTCATCGTGAACGAGCTCTTGCCGGGGCGCCTGCGGCGTGTGGGCCAGCTGGTCTGGAGTGGCGGTGGGGGCTGGGTGTGGCTGCGCGGCGACCGCCAGGACCCTGCGCGGTTCGGCGTGTTGGATCTGGTCGAATGATCGTCGTCGTGCTGCACGAGCCGCAGGATCTCGTCAACATCGCGCACGTCGTGCGCGGCATGAAGAATTTTGGCCTGCGCGATCTGCGGCTCGTCACGCCGCGCGAGTTCGAATCCTATCGCGTCGAGGGGATCGCCCATCAAACACAGGATGTGCTCGCCCGTGTTCGCACCTTCGCGACGCTCGAGGAAGCGCTCGCCGACTGCATCCACATCGTCGGCTTCACCGCGCGCGGCCGGACGGCGAAGCGCAATCTGCAGCGACCGCGCGACGCCGCGGCGGAAATCGTAGACCTCGAAGCGGGCCGGTCCGAGCCTATCGCACTGCTCTTCGGCCGGGAAGACAAGGGACTGTCCAACGAGGCCCTCGATCGCTGTCATCGCATCGTGACGATTCCGAGCGATCCCGCATATTCGTCACTGAACCTGGCACACGCGGTCATCATCATGCTCTACGAGCTGGCGCTCGCGCGCGGCGCCGAGGCGCTTCCGTTCAAGGAGCCGCGCCGTCCCTCCGAGCCGGCCACCGCCGACGAGCTCGAGCGGCTGTTCATCGATGTGTCCCGGGCGCTGCAGGCGATCGACTTTTTCAAGACCCGCAATGCCGAAGGAGTCATGCGGACGATGCGCGAAATCGCCCATCGCACGCCGATGGATGAGCGGGAGGCGAAGCTCCTCCGCGCGCTGGCGATCGAGGTCAGGAAATACGGTGAGCGACTGGCGCGTTCCGGGCTTCACCTCGACCGGTAGCAAGCGGCCTGAGGCCCTGTTCGGCTCGCCGGCGCGCATGACGCGCGCGTCGGGCGCGCGCGTGTGGGACGACGCCGGCCGCGAATACATCGACTACATCATGGGACTCGGGGCCGTCGCGCTCGGCTACGGCCATCCCGCCGTGAATCGCGCCGCCGAGGCCGCGATCGCCGCCGGCGTCGTGGGCCCGCTCCCGCCGGTCGCCGAAGAAGAGCTCGCCGAGGCGCTGGCGCAGCGGATCCCGTGGCTGGAACGGATTCGGTTTCTCAAGACCGGCGCAGAAGCGGTTGCGGCGGCCGTGCGCCTCGCGCGCGTCGCCACGGGCCGGGACGCGGTCTTGGGGTGCGGCTACCATGGCTGGCTCGATTGGTGCCAGGGCGCCGCGGAGGGCGTCCCGGCAGCCACGCGCGGTTTGTTTGCGGAGTTGCCGTTCAACGACGTCGCGGCCGGCCGCGAGCTGATCCGCCAGCGGGGCAGCGCCCTCGCGGCGGTGGTGGTCGAGCCGGTGATCGTGAACGAACCCTCGCGCGAATGGCTCCAGATGCTGCGTCTGGAGACGAACCGTGTCGGCGCGGTCCTCATCCTCGACGAAATCAAGACCGCATTCCGGCTGGCAATCGGCGGGGCCGTGGAACGGTACGCCCTGGATCCCAAGCCTGATCTCGTCGTCATCGGGAAGGCGCTGGCGAACGGATTTCCGCTCGCGGCGGTCGGCGGGCGTGCCGACCTGATGTCGGGCACGAGCCGCACCTGGATCTCCTCGACGCTGGCCACCGAGGGCGTAGCGCTGGCGGCCGCACGCGCGACGCTCGAGGTGTTTACGCGGGAGGACGTCTGTGCGCACCTGCATCGCGTGGGAACCAGGCTGCTGCATGGGTTGCATGATTTGCATCGCCGCCATCCGTCCGCGATCGCCGGCGTGGCGGGGATCGCGGAGATGTGTTTTCTCCACTATCCCACCGACGAGCTCGCGCATCGCGCGGTGCAGCACGCGGCCCAGCGCGGGCTGCTGTTCAAGCGCACGGCGTACAATTTCGTGTCGCTGATGCACGACGAGGGTACGGTTGACCGTACCCTCGAGATCCTGGATGCCGCGCTGCAGCAGGTTTAGAACGCCGTGACGATCGCTCCGGCGATCAGGTAGACCACGATCGACACGATGATCACGACGGCCGTGTACCCCATGGCTCGATCCTTGGGGGCTTTCATGACGATGGGCAGCCCCAAGTACAGCAGCACCAGACTGTAGAGTGCGAACAGCAAGCTGACGAGGCCGAGCGCCGGTAGGATCTGAAAAATGCCACCCACCCACGCCGCGGTGCTCGAGTAGGCAGCCGCCTTCAGCCCCTGCACATCGTTGCGCTGTCCCCCGAATCCGGGCGCCAGCAGGCTGATCACGCGTGACAGCACGAACACGCTGAGCAGCGCGAGCACGTACGACGCGACGCCCGCCTGAATGGCCGACGACATCGAGGCGGGGGTCGTCAGCGACGTCAGCGGGACGCGCCGCCCGAACAGGATCATCCCCACCGTCAACGCGATCGGACCAATCGCGGCGAGCGGCGCGATGTACTTCAGCCAGAGCTCGCCGGACTTCGTGAACTCCGTATCGATTTCTTTCCACGTCGCGCGCGGCTCGAGCAGCATGCCTTTCGCGCGGCCGATCATCGTTTCCATGAGTCCCTCCCTCAGGACGCCCCCAAGATAGGAATCGGCCTCACCCGCGCCAGTCTTGCGTCTTACCATCTTGGCGTCTTGGCGTCTAGTTTCTGGCATGCTCGTCGACGTACATGCGCACTTCCTGCACTCCCGGACGCCGCGCGCCGACTGGCGCGAGCGCAACGTGAGCCGTCTCACGGCGGGGGCCAGGATCGGCATTTCGGTTCACGTCGCGTCGATCCTGGGCAGCTGGGGACTCACCTCGCCGGTCTATTTCCCTTCGCCGCGCGACGTCACGGCGGGCAACGACGCGCTGCTGGCTCTGCAACGCGAGCATCCCGGCGCGATTCGCGGGTACGTGTGCGTCAATCCGAACTACACGGCCCACGCGCGGGCCGAGATCGTGCGGTGCCTCGATGCCGGAATGATCGGGATCAAGCTCGCAGCCAGCCGGCGCGCGGATGATCCGCTGCTCGATCCCATCGCGGCCCTCGCGCGGGAGCGCGGCGTGCCCGTGTTGCAGCACATCTGGCAGCACCGCCGGCGCGATTGGCCCGGGCAGGAAGCGTCCGACGCCACCGAGCTCTGCGCGCTGGCCCGACGCCACCCCGAGGTGCCCTTCCTGCTCGCGCACATCGGCGGCGGGGGCGATTGGCTGCATTCGCTGCACGCGGTGCGCGACGTGCCGAACGTGTACGTCGATCTCTCGGGCAGCGGCGTAGACGGGGGCATGCTCGAGGCGTGTGTGGAGGCGGTCGGCGTGAGCCGGCTGCTGTGGGGCACGGATCTGACAATGGATACCGGCTGGGCCAAGCTGCGCTATCTCGAGACCCTGTTATCGAAGGACGAGCTGGCGCTGGTCCGGTGGAAGAATGCCGCCCGTATCTTCCCCCCTGGCGCGTTTCCCGCCGACTGATGCGCATCGACTGCAACGCCTTCCTGGGCGCCTATCCGTGGCGCAAAGTGCCCGGCACATCGCCCGACGCGTTGCTCAAGGCGCTCGACCGCACGAAGATCGAAACGGCCTGGATCACGCACCTGCCAGGTCTATTTTGGCGCGATCCGACTGAGGGGAACGCGTGGTTGTACGAGACCACGCGCAACGAGAAACGCTTCAAGCCGGTTCCCACGGTGCATCCTGCACTCTCGAACTGGGAAGTGGTGCTCTCGGACGCGGCGAATGCCGGGGCGCCGGCGGTGCGCTGCGACCCGCTCTATCTTGGCCTCGACCCCGCGGGCGGCGAGATGCGCGTGCTCGCCGCCGCGTGCGGCACGGCGCGGCTTCCACTCATGCTCGCCGTCCGGCTCGAAGACGGCCGGCAGCGTCATCCCAATGATCGCGCGGGCGAGCTGCCGGCGGCTGCGGTCCGGGCTCTAATTCGCAGCGATTCGGACCTGCGCCTGCTCGTGACACACGCCGATCGTGGATTCATCGAGGAAGTGCATTTCGGATCCACGCCGGACGAGGCGCGCCGCATCTGGTGGGATATCTGCTGGCTCTGGGGGCCGCCCGAGGATCACCTGGCGACCCTGGTGCACACGGTCGGTGTCGAACGGTTCGTGTTCGGGACCGGACAACCGCTGCGGCTGCCCGAGAACAGCATCGCAAAACTCGACTTGCTGGACCTGACGGCGGAGCAACGTGCCGCTATTGAGTCGCGAAACATCGCGGAGTTGGTGAGCTGACCGACCGACCGCCCGACCGCCCGACCGCCCGTCTCGAGTGGGGGCTGATTCCGGCCGTTCCCGTCCCGTTTCGTGGCTCCGTCATCGATGGGAAGGCCCAACAGGACTACGCGCGCTGGATGGGCAATCAGAACGTCGCAGGCGTCGCCGTCTGGGCGCACACGGGTCGCGGCCCGCATCTCTCCTCATCGCAACGGCGCTCCGTACTGGAGACGTGGCGTAACGCGCTGCCCGCGCCAGAAAAAGTCATCGTCGCCGGCGCCAACAGTTCGGAAATGGCAGCGGACGCGAAGCGCGGCGGAGCCGACGCGCTCCTGGCGTTTCCACAACGGGAGCACGCGGTCGACTTTCACCGCCGCCTGGGAGAGGAGCTCCCGGTCATCGCGTTCTACCTGTATGGGTCTGCGGGCGGCGTGGACTACGATGACCGGACGCTGCACGCGATTCTGGCGTTGCCGTCCGTCATCGGGATCAAAGTCGCCACACTCGATTCCGTGATGACCTTTCAGCGCATCGCGGCCCTCATGCGCGCGCATCCGGACAAGCTGCTCATCACGGGCGAAGACCGGTTTCTCGGGTACTCGCTGCTGATCGGCGCACGCGCCGCCCTGATCGGCATGGGCGCCGCGCTCACGGATCTTCAGGCGGCGCTGCTCGATGCGAAGCGCACGAGCGACGACCACGCTTTTCTACGCCTGTCCACGCAGTTAGACGCCTTTGGCCAGGTCACCTTCATCCCCCCAATGGAAGGCTACATTCGTCGCATGTTGTGGGCGCTCGCGGCCGACGGCGTGATTCCCGACGACGCCTGCGACGATCCCTGGGGGCCGGCGTTGCCCGCGTCCGAGCGCGACGCGCTGCGGCGCTTCGTGCGCGAGGTCCGCGCGTGATCTCGCGACGCTCGTTTCTCCAGAGCACGGCGGCCGTTGCGGTCGGAGGAGGATTCGTGCAGAGAGCTCAGCAGCCGCACATCGTCGTGGTGGGAGCCGGCGCGTTCGGGGGCTGGACCGCTTTGTACCTGCGGCGTCAGGGCGCTCGCGTCACGCTGCTCGACGCCTGGGGTCCCGGGAATAGCCGAGCGAGTTCGGGCGGCGAGACCCGGGTGATTCGCGCCACTTACGGCGATCGGCTGGTCTACACGCGCATGGCGGCGCGAGCGCTCGCGCTCTGGAAGGAACACGAGACGCGCTGGCAGCGGCGGCTCTACCACGGCATCGGCGTGCTCTGGCTCGTGGAGAGCGACGAGAAGTACGAGCGAGCGGCGTTGCCGATTCTCCGAAGCGAAAATGTCCGGGTCGAGGAGTGGTCCGGACCTGACGTGTCCCGCCGCTACCCGCAAATCAATTGCGACCGGGTGCGCTGGGCGATTTACGAGCCCGACGGCGGCTACCTCACCGCGCGGCGCGCCTGCGCCGCGGTGCTCGACGGATTCCTCGCCGAAGGCGGCGAGTACAAGCAGCTGGCCGTGCAACGGCCGGCGCCCAGCGGCGGGCAGCTCCCGGCCGTGACGTTGTCTGACGGCAGTCGGCTGACCGCTGACCGCTTCGTCTTCGCCTGCGGTCCGTGGCTCGGCGCGCTGTTCCCCGACGTCATCGGCGATCGCGTTCGAGCCACCCGGCAGGAAGTGTTCTTCTTCGGCACGCCGCCCGGCGATCAGCGCTTCACCGACACGGCCATGCCCGTCTGGGCCGATCACGGCACGACCTTCATGTACGGCATTCCGGGCAACGAATGGCGCGGGTTCAAGGTGGCGGACGACACGCGCGGACCGGTGATCGACCCGACCACCGAGTCCCGAACCCCGAGCCCCGACGCCCTCAAGACCGTCCGCGACTACGTCGGCTATCGGTTCCCAGATCTCAAGGGAGCGCCGCTGCTCGAGGCGCGCGTCTGCCAGTACGAGGAATCGCCGGACGAGCATTTCATCATCGACCGTCATCCGGCTGCGGAAAACGTCTGGATCGTGGGCGGCGGCTCCGGGCACGGGTTCAAGCACGGCCCAGCGGTCGGCGAGTTGGTGGCACGGCTCGTACTCAGCGGCGCGGCGGCCCCCCCCGATGCGCAGTTCAGACTTTCGCGCTTCGCTCGCTAGGGATTTCGAGCGGTTCCAGCGCGAGCTGCCGCGCGAGTTTCCCGCGCACGTTCGCGAGACCTACGGGATCGACCTGTCGGCGCGCTATCTGGGCGAGCCGCTGCCGCACCCGATCGGCAAGGGCTCGGGGCAGCTCTCGCTGAACACCGGGCAGCTCGAGACCGATGCCGACGCGGGGCTCGCGTTCGCGGTGCTGAAAACCGTGATTGCGCAGGACGCGGCCGGCGCGCAAGCGATGTCCGCCTGGGCGATCCACGAATCCAAAATGAAGGTGGAACGCCGCGGCGCGAGCTGGACGGTGACGTGGAAGGGCAGGGGCTGGGATCGCTCGTTCGACGAGTATCTGGCCCTGGTGCGCGCCGGTCGGGATCTCACCGCGAGCGGCGCGCTGCGGTGCGTCCCATCGGTGAAATACCACCTGCCCCGGCTCGGGGAACCGTTCCGTGATGAGGAGTACGCGTTCACGACCCGCGCCCTCGCGCATGCGTGGGGCCAGGCGCCGCTCTTGCTCGAGAAGGACTTCTCGCCGACGCTCGCCGGCGATCAGCTGGCCGAGGAGCGGGAGCAGATCCTGCGCTGGCTGCGCGAGGTCCCGCAGCGCATCCGAGCACACGCCGATGTGAGATTGGCGATGAAGCTGATGAACGCGCGCTTTGACGACGATTTTCAGCGTGAGATGATGGACGCCGCGAGCGGCGCCGATGCCCTCGTGGTGTTCAATCGCCTGTTCGATGTCGAGCAGGGCGTGGCGTACGGAGGAACAGAGCTCAGCGATCGAAATCTGCGAGTGTTGGACCGCCGTCCTTCGCCGCCCCCGGCCGCCCTCCGCCGCCCGCTGTCAGGCACCGGCAACATCCACTCCGGCCGGCTCATCGTCGAATACGCACGGCGCGGCTGTTCGTCGGTGCAGCTGCACACGTTCTTTCAGCTGCCGCTCGAGCAGTATCCAGCCACGGCCGGTTCTCGCACGCAACGGGCGCTCCACGTCCTGATCTTCGATCCGCGGGACGGCCTGATTGCGGTCATGCTCGAGCGCGAACGTGCCGGCACGCTTCACCGCCGCGGCGCCGAGCTGCATTTTCTCGATCTAGGCGATGACGCGAGTCACTGCTGAGCTGTTCGAGCTGACGCTGCCGCTGGTCGAACCGTTCGTCATCTCGGGCGGGACCATTGCAGAGCGGCGCTCGCTGATTGTGGCGCTGCACGATGATGCGGGCCACGTCGGATACGGCGAATGCCCGCCCTTCGAGCTGCCGTTCTACTCCGAAGAAACACTCGCCGGTGCGCGCGATCTCATTCAGCGCGTGCTACTGCCAAAGATCAGCGCGACGGAATTCGACGAGCCGATTCCAGAAACGATCGCGTCGTTACTGCGCGAGGGGGTGCGCGGGAACTGGTTTGCGCGCGCGGCCGTCGAGACCGCCGCGTGGGATCTCGAGGCGCATGCCCGTGGCCTGGGCCTGGCGGATCTGCTGGGCGAGCGACTCGGCGCCAAGCCCGCGCCAGCGGTCGAGTGCGGCGTCGCCCTCGGCATCCCCCCCGGCCGGAGGGCCGAGGTGCTCACCCGCTGGGTCGCCGACGCCGTGGCGCGCGGGTACCGGCGCGTGAAGATCAAAGTCGCGCCGGGCTGGGATAGCGCCGCCGTGCGCGCGGCGCGAGCCGGGATGAGCGACACCGACCTGCCGCTGACGGTCGACGCGAACGGCGCCTACGAGTGGCCGCGCGACGAAGCCGCCCTGCGCGGGCTGGACGACGCCGGGCTGCTGTACATCGAGCAGCCGCTGCATCCCGACGAGCTGGTCGGCCACGCCCAGCTGGGCGCCGCGCTGCGCACGCCGGTATGCCTGGATGAGACTTTGCGCGACGCGCGCGCCGCGCGGCAGATCATCGCGCTGAACGGGCCGAAGGTGTGGAATATCAAGGTCCATCGCGTGGGCGGGCTCAGCGAGGTGTGTGCGATCTACCGGTTGGCGGGGGAATACGGCGCGAAACTCTGGGCAGGCACGATGCCGGAATCGGGGATCGGCTCCCAGGCGGCGCTCGCGGCGGCCGCACTGCCGCTGTTCGTGTATCCCTCGGACCTCGAGCCGTCGAGCCGCTGGTTTGGCCGCAACGGCGACATCATCAAGCTGTCGATGGACAAGGACGGACGAATGCCAGTGCCGCAACAGTCCTGCGGGCGGCTTTTCGACCCCACCCGGTTTCGGCTCTTGACCACGCCTGTAGTATTGGGGCGCGATGAACAAGCC
>DASTDR010000048.1:0-5046 GCA_035710265.1 Gemmatimonadales bacterium
GGCCGCGCAACAAATCCCGGAGCGCCGGCAGCCCCAGCTCCGCTTTGACCGACGTCGGCAGCACCTGATACTCCGCCGTGCCGAATCGCCGTGCGAACTCCTCCGCGACGCCGGGGTCGAGCTCGTTCTTGTTCACCACGATCGTCGCCGGAAGCCCGTTGGCCTCCGCGATTACGAGGATTCGGTCGAGCATGCGCGGGTTCGGCTCGGGATCGCGCGCCGACGCCACCACGACGACCTGGTCCACGTTCGCCGCGACCGGCTGCAGCCGGCGAGCTCCCGAACCCGGCTCGCGGCGCGCCAGCACCGATTTCCGTTCCCGCACCTCGGCGATCGTCGTTCCTTCCAGCACGACCACGTCCCCCGGCACGACGCGCTCGGTATCCTGGTACTTGAGCTTGCCGCGCAGCGTGGCGGTGATCTCGCCGTCATCCGTATGGACCCGATACCCGCCGCCCACGCGCGCGAGCACGACGCCATTCACCAGCGTCATACCCGCTGCCTCGCGACGCAGTCGTCGAGATGCGCCTTCACCTGCTCGAGCGTCAGCGCCAGGACGGGCGCGAGTGCTTCATCCGGAGTTGCACCGAATGCGAGATAATCGGTTTCGAGGTGTCCGACGGGCTGGCCCGTTTCCCCCCAGCGCACGAACAGCAACGCCGCGCCATAGCGGCTCTGCGCCCCCCCGGTCGAGTCATCGGTGAAGGTCGCGACGGAGTACGCCTGTCCATCCGTCGCGCCGAATGCCGGCGGACGTCCGTGCACCTGCTGGTAGCCGCCCAGCGTCGTGTCGTCCACTAGCGGGGGGGGCGGCGATGCACGGATTCTTTGAGAATGTTCGTGGTGATGAACGCGATATTGGCGGGACGCTCGGCGAGCCGGCGCATGAGATACGGGTACCAGTGGGTCCCGAATGGAACGTAGACCCGCATGTTGTAGCCTTCGCGCCGCAGCCGGTACTGAAGGTCCCGCCGTACACCGTATAGCATTTGAAATTCGTAGCGGTCGGCCGGAATGCCGTGCTTTTTTGCAAAAGCCTTGGCGTGCTCGATGATCCTGACGTCGTGCGTCGCGACCCCCGCGTAGTTGCCGCGCGTGAGCAGCCGCTCCATGCAGTCGATGTAGTTCGCGTCCACGTCCTTCTTGTCCGGAAACGCGACGTCTTCCGGCTCCTTGTACGCTCCCTTACACAACCGCACGCGCGCGCCAAGCGCAATCATTGCGTCGACATCGGCCGCTGTACGCCGCAGGTACGACTGCAACACCACCCCCACGGCGTTTTGGAACTCGGGATACAGCACGTCGGTGAAAAGCCGGATCGTGCGTTCCGTGTAGGAGGATTGCTCCATGTCGATCCGGACGAACGTGCCGTACTGCTTCGCCTTGGCGATGATCGATCGCATGTTGCCGATGCACAGCTGCTCGTCGATATCGAGCCCCATCTGGGTCAGCTTGACCGAAACATTGGCATTGGCTTTCGCCGCATGGATCCGGTCGAGAATCTCGCGATAGGTCTGACAGGCCCGGTTCGCTTCTTCCGCGTGCAGGACGGACTCGCCCAGGAGGTCGAGCGACGCGGACAGATTGCTGCCGTTCAGATCGCGGAGCGTGGTGATGGCTTCGTCGACCGTTTCGCCGGCGACGAACCGGGAGGCGAGCTTCCTGGCAAGGCTGTTCTTGCGAACGAAGCGAAAAATGCTTGGCTGCTCACTCAACCACAGGAATGCGGCTTTGAGCATCAGCTGTAGAATTTGCTTCCGCGGCCCGCATGTTCACGCAGCACCTCGCACGGGGTGAACCGCACGCCATAGCGACCGGCCAGCTGCTCGAGGTCGGCTACGACGCGCTCTGCCCCGAGGTCGTCGGCGTAGCGCAGCGGGCCCCCGCGGAAAGGCGGGAAGCCGAATCCGAATATCGCGCCGATGTCGCCGTCGCGCGGGCTGCGGACGACGCCTTCTCCCAGCGCCCGCGCCGCTTCATTGACGATGCCCAGCACGAGACGCTGCAGGATCTCCGCGGGACGCGGGCCGCCGTTCGGGTGCGCGCCGAGCGTTTCGTACACGCTCTCGTCCACACCGCGCTTCTTGCCACCCTTGTACAAGTAGAATCCCCGACCCGATTTCCGGCCCAGGCGACCCGCTTTGACCAGCGCCGCTACGCCTTCGCCGCTCGCCGGTACGATGTGATCGCCGTAGGCCTCCTGCATGACGCCGGCGACTTTGAGCGCCACGTCGAGGCCGACCTCGTCGAGGAGGGTGACTGGCCCTACCGGGAAGCCGAAGCGCACCGCCATACTGTCGATCTCCTCGATCGACGCGCCATCCGCCAGCAGATGACCGACTTCGTTGGCATACGGCGCCAGGATGCGGTTCACCCAGAAGCCCGGACTGTCGCGGACCACGATGACGGTCTTGCCCATGCGGCGTCCGAAGGCGACCGCGGTGCTGATGGTTTGTGGCGTGGTCCGCGCGCCCGGAATCACTTCGAGCAGCGGCATCTTCGCGACGGGCGAAAAGAAGTGCATACCGATGACGCGCTCGGGATCGCGCGCGGCCTCGGCAATGCGTGTGATGGGAATCGTCGAGGTGTTGGATGCGAACACGCCGGTTGGCGGCAGCAGCGCTTCCGCCTCACGCAGGACCTGTTGCTTCACGGCCAGGTCTTCGAACACGGCCTCGATCGTCAGCTCGGCGCGGCCGAATCCGGCGTAGCTCTCGCCGCCCGACAGCAGCGCCACGAGCCGCGCGTAGTCGTACTTCGAAATGCGGCGGCGCTTCAAGCGGTCATCGAGAACCGCCCGTGCCGAGAGGATGCCCTGCGACACGCGCGCCAGATCCGCATCCTTCATGCGGACGTCGACTTCCGCTTGTGCGACCGCGGTCCCCGCGATCCCTGATCCCATGAAGCCGGAGCCGATGATTCCCAGGCGCGTCACGCGGGCGGCGGGCGGAGCATCGGCAACGCCCGGATCTTTCTTGAGCTGGTTGGTCGCAAAGAAGATCTGGACGAGCTTGCGAGAGACATCGGTCACCGCCAGCTGGCCGAACAGCTGCGCCTCCCGCTTCAGGCCTTCCGCCATGCCGTGCTTCAAGCCGTGCTCGACCGCTTCCAGCGCCGCGAGCGGGGCGGGATAGTGCCCACCGGTCCGCTCGAGTACCTGCTTGCGCGCGGTCCGGAACACGATGCGCCGGCCCAGCGGATTGCCATCGAGCAGGAATCCCACGAAGCCGCCCGGCCGCTTGCGTTTTGGCCGCCAGCCGCCGGCCATCTTTTGCGCGGCGCGGAATGTGATCTCGCTCAGAATGGGCGGAGCTACCAACTCATCGACAATGCCGAGCCGGAACGCCTTCGCGGCGCGCTCCAGTTTGCCGGCGAGGATCATGTCGAGTGCCGCGCGCGCGCCGATCAAGCGCGGCAGCCGCTGGCAGCCGCCCGCCGCGGGCAAGATGCCGAGCTGGACTTCCGGCAATCCGATCTGCGTCTTGGAATGGTCGCTGGCAACGCGGTAATGACACGCAAGTGCAAACTCGAGCCCGCCACCCAGGCAGCCGCCGTGGATGCCCGCAACGATCGGTTTCGGGAATCGCGCCACGCGCTCCAGCATTTCTTGACCTTCCGCCGCGAGGCGCTCGGCTTCGGCAGCGGAGCTCAGCCGGACGAATTCTTCGATATCGGCGCCGGCGATGAAGTTGTCGGGCTTGCCGGACAGGAAAGCGACGCCTGTGACACGCGTGTCGTCTGCTAAAGCGGCGAAACAGGCGAGAAACTCGTCTTTGACGCCGCGCGAGATGACGTTGACGGGATGGCCCTTGAGGTCGAGCACCACCACGGCGATGCCGTCGGTGATGTCCCACGTGACGGCGGGTGCGCTGCGGGCCGGGGGAGCGATCGTCGCCATCAGCGGCGCTCCAGCACCATGGCGAACCCCATCCCGCCCTGCGCGCACACCGATATCAGGCCGAACTGCGCGTCGCGCCGGACCATCTCATTCGACAGTGTCGTTACGAGCCGCCCGCCGGTCGCGCCGAACGGATGGCCGATGGCGATCGAGCCGCCCATCACGTTGATGATGTCCTCGTTGATCTCCCAGCCCTTGGCCGCAAAGCCCTGCAGATTCGAGAGCACCTGCGCGGCGAAGGCTTCGTGCAACTCGATCAGCCCGAGGTCCTGCCACTGAATGCCGGCGCGCTCGAGCGCTTTGGGAACCGCCCAGACCGGGGCCTGCAACAACTGCCAGCCCGGATCGACGGCAGCGACGGCATAGGAACGGATGAACGTGAGCGGCTCGTAGCCGAGCGCCTTCGCGGCGTCTTCGCTCATGAGCAGTACCGCGGACGCCCCGTCGGTCAGCGGCGACGAGTTGGCGGCCGTGACGCTGCCGTAGCGGCGGTCGAACACCGGCCTGAGCTTTGCCATCTGGTCCAGCGAGGTATCGGTTCTGATGCCGTTGTCAGATCGGATCACCGGATCGTTGGCCCTGGCCGCAAGCCAGGGTGCGATCTCCGCGGTCAAGCGGCCATCCGCCGTGCCCTGGGCAGCGAGCGTATGGCTGCGCAGCGCCCAGCGATCCTGCTCCTCTCGTGAGATGTGGTTTTCCTTGGCCATCTTCTCGGCGGACTGACCCATCGACTCCCCGGTCGACGGCTCGGCGATCGCGGGCGCGACGGGAACGAGATCCCTGGGCCGGATCCTGGCGAATGTCTTGATCCGGGCACCGAGGGATTTGGCTTTGCTGGCCTCGACCAGAATGTCGGCGAGCCGGCGCGAGGCGAGAATCGGAATATCGGAGAGCGCCTCGGCGCCGCCGGCGATGACGACGGCGGCGTTCCCCAGCGCGATCTGATCGTGTGCGGCGGTGATGGCCTGGCTGGCGGACGCGCAGGCGCGGTTCAGTGAATACGCGGGAATTTCTTTGGGAAACTGCGGCAGGAGGCTGACTTCGCGGCCGATGTTGGGCACCAGCGGAGATGGGACCACCTGGCCAAAGATGACTTCGTCGACTTCCTGGCCATCCAGATTCGTGCGCTCGAGCAGCTCGCGCGCGGC
>DASTDR010000049.1:0-5145 GCA_035710265.1 Gemmatimonadales bacterium
CTGACCGCTGCGCGTTCGACGCTCGGTCGCGGCAGCGCCGCGGCAAACTCGGCAATGGTTCCGAACCGTTTCTCGGGGTCGAGGCTCAACGCGCGATTGAGTGGACGGGCGACCGACTCCGGGAGCGGGGCGCGTTCGGCAGTGAGGCGGTTGGGCGGCTTGCCGGTGAGGAGCTCATAGAGGACGCAGCCGAGTGCGAACACATCGGTCCGTGCATCGATCGTGGCGCCGCGGCCGCCCATCATCTGCTCGGGGCTCATGTAGTCGGGCGTGCCGATCGCCATCCCCGTCACGGTCAGCTTTTCATCGGATGATTCGGCGACCGCACGCGCGATGCCGAAGTCGGCCACGACGGCGTGCCCCTCTTCTATAAGGATGTTCTCGGGCTTCACGTCGCGGTGGATCACGCCGCGGCGGTGGGCCGACTCGAGTCCATCGGCGACTTCGCGCGTGATTCGCAGCGCCTCGTCGAGTGGGAGCTTGCCGTCGCGCTCGAGCTGGTGGCGCAGCGACTCACCGTCCACGAACGGCATCACGTAGAAAATCAGCCCATCCGCTTCGCCCGAATCGAGCAGCGGGAGGATGTGTGGGTGACTCAGCTGCGCGGTGAGCTTGATCTCACGCAGGAATCGGTCGGGGCCGAGCGCATGGGCCAGCTCGGGCTTGAGAACCTTGATGGCGACGGTGCGATCATGCTTCAGGTCGCGGGCGCGATAGACGATGGCCATGCCGCCCCGGCCGACTTCCCGCTCGATCGCGTAGCGCCCTTTGAGTGCTTCAGAAAGTCTGTTCACGGTCCCAATTTGTAGATTGTCGACGTGCTCTTCCAGACTCTCGTCGCAACGTCCGCTCGAGTGGCCGCGACCTCGGGCCGCCTTGTCAAGGTCAAGCTGCTCGCCGATCTGCTCCGCGAGGCCAATCCTGAGGAGATGGAGTTGGCGATTGCCTACCTGTCTGGAACGATTCGACAGGCGAAGGCCGGCGTCGGTTGGGCTACGCTGCAAGCCGCCCAGGGGCACGCTGCGACGCACGCGTCGCTCGAAATCCGCGACGTCGACGAAGTTCTCGATCAGATCTCCCGCATTTCAGGAAAAGGCTCGGCTGGTGAGAAGAAGCGATTGCTCGGAGCGCTGTTTGCTCGGGCCACTGCCGAAGAGCAGGACTTTCTGGTTCGCTTGATCACGGGCGGGCTCCGTCAGGGCGCGCTCGAGGGCATCATGGTCGAGGCCGTGGCCAAGGCGCGCGATCTTCCGGCGGCCGAAGTGCGGCGCGCGGCGATGCTGGCCGGCAACCTGGGCGCGGTGGCAAAAGGCGACGTCAAAAGCTTCACGATCGAGCTGTTTCGGCCCATCAAGCCGATGCTCGCGAAGACCGCGGCCGACGTAGCGGAAGCACTTGCCGAGCTGGGCCCCGCCGCGTTCGAGTACAAGTTCGACGGAATTCGAATTCAGGTGCACAAACGCGGAAGCCAAGTGCGCGTGTATTCGCGCATCTTGAACGACATCACGGCCGAGCTATCGGCGGTAGTGGAAATATCCAAGAATTTGGATATGAACGAGGTCATCCTGGACGGCGAGGCAATCGTGCTGACGGCCGACAATCGCCCGCTGCTGTTTCAGGAAACCATGAAGCGTCTGGGCGGCGGGCGGCCGTTTTTCTTCGATGTGTTGTACGTCAACGGGAGCTCACTGCTCGATCAACCGTACTCGACCAGGCACGGGTTATTGGCACAGCACATTCCAGAAGCCTACCGCCCGCCACGAATCGTGACGGCCGACGCGAAACAGGCCGAGGACTTTTTCGAGCGTGCGATGGGCACGGGCCAGGAAGGGCTGATGGCCAAGGGGCTCGAGTCCACGTATCAGGCGGGGCGGCGCGGCGGGGCGTGGTACAAGATCAAGCGCGCCAATACGCTGGATCTCGTGGTCCTGGCGGCCGAATGGGGGCACGGGCGGCGGCACGGGAAATTGTCGAACCTGCACCTGGGCGCGCGCGATCCGAAGGGCGGGGGCGGGTTCATCATGCTGGGCAAGACATTCAAAGGCATGACGGATGAGATGCTCGCATGGCAAACCAAGCGCCTGCTCGAGCTGGAGACCCGGCGCGAAGGGATCGCGGTGTTTGTGCGGCCAGAGCTCGTCGTGGAAATTGCGTTCAACGGCTTGCAGGACAGTCCACATTATCCAGGTGGACTCGCCCTCAGGTTTGCGCGGGTGATTCGGTATCGGGAGGACAAGAAGCCGGAAGAAGCGGACACCATCGAGACCGTCAGAAAGCTGCACGGCAAATGAACATCGTCACGACTCTCAAGACGCCGATTGGGGAGCTGACGCTCACCGCAACGGACACCGCGTTGACGGGCGTGTACTTCCCCGGCCGGTCCAACGTGCGGGGCAGGGGCGGCAGCAACGCGATACTGGAGCAAGCCAGGCAGCAGCTCGGCGAGTACTTCGCGCGCGCGCGTACGAGCTTTGATCTGCCGCTCGACGCCGCGGGCACCGAGTTCGAGCGGCGTGTATGGCTGCTGCTGCGCGACATTCCCTACGGCACGACCACGAGCTACGGCGATCTCGCGCGCCGCCTGGGCGAGCCCCGGGACGCGCGCGCGGTGGGCGCGGCGAACGGTAAGAATCCGATTCCGATCATCGTGCCGTGCCATCGGGTGATCGGTGCGAATGGCGATCTGACCGGATTTGGTGGTGGGCTCGATCGGAAGCGGTGGCTGTTGGAGCATGAGGGCGCTTTGCTCAGGCTCGGCGCGTTATGTCTGGCGCTCATCTTTGCCACCCCACGCGCTGTTGAGGCGCAGGTTCCTCGCAGCCAGCACGGATCGGTGACGCAGCGCGTCGCGACCACGGAGATCTCCGTGTCGTACAACCGTCCGGTGGCCCGCGGTCGCGAGCTGTTCGGCACCGTGGTGCGCTGGGGCAGGCGCTGGCATCCCGGCGCCGATTCGGCGACGATGATTTCGTTCAGCAAGGACGTCACGATCGACGGCAAGGAGCTCAAAGCCGGCAGCTACACGCTGTGGACGATTCCAGAAGAATCGAAGCCGTGGACCGTGATCTTCAGTCGCGGGACCGGGGTGTGGCACACCAACTATCCTGGCGATTCGCTGGACGCGCTGCGGTTCGATGTAAGGCCGGATACAGGAGCGCACATGGAGTCGCTCGCCTTCTACTTCCCGATGGTCGATGCCGACTCGGCGGTGCTCCGGCTGCACTGGGGAACGGTCATCGTGCCAATGCGGATTAAAGCGCCTCACTGAAGCATCAAAAAAACGCGATATGAACCGATCTGGCGCGGAGGGTACTCCCGCGAGCACGGACATATCAACAATCTTGGATAGGTCGTTGTGACGGGGACCCCATGAAGGTCGGCAAGACGCTATATGCAAAAAACCGCAGAGAGTGGCGCAGTTGGCTCGCGAAGCACCACAAGACCGAGCGCGAGATCTGGCTGATCTACTATAGGAAGGCCAGCGGCAAGCCCCGAATCCCGTATAACGACGCGGTCGAGGAAGCGCTGTGTTACGGCTGGATCGACAGCATCCTCAAGCCAATCGACGAGAAGAAGTACGCCCAGCGCTACTCACCGCGCAAAAAGACGAGCAAGCTGTCGGACATGAACCGCGAACGCATTCGCCGGCTCACGATGGCGGGCCGCATGACCAAAGCGGGCTTCGAGGCAATCGCGCACGTCGCGAAGAAGGTCTGGAAAATTCCGCCGGACATCGAGGGACGGCTCAAGCAGGATGCCGTCATCTGGCGCAACTTCCAGCGCTTCCCGGCGTCATACAAACGCATTCGCGTGGGGTGGATCGAGGCGGCGCGCCACCGCCGTCCGGCGTTCGAGCAGCGGCTGCGTTATTTCCTCAAGATGACCAAACAGAACAAGCGCTTCGGAATGGTTCAGTAGGGCTCGGTGTGCCACGTCCCCTGGACGACCAGGATCGTGTCCACGTAGCCGTTTTCCCAGATGTCGAACGGGGCGCAGGTCCAGGTGCCCGACGCGCCGCTCGCGCCGTCGCGCGCGCCCCGCAGCTGCGCGATCTCTTTCCAGAAACGGCCACCCTCGACGAGCGCGGTGTCGCCCAGAATCAACTGCACCAAATCGCGCGTACCGAATCGCGCTCGCGCGTCAGGCCAATAGACGTCGGCAAAGAATCCGAAACCCGAGCTGTCGGCGTCGAGCACCGTGCGGGAGACTGCGCCGCCCATGATGCCGGGAAACTCGACCGCGCCAGCCGCGGGTCGGCTGCCGCCGCCCAGCTCCATGATGAGGTCCAGCCGGCAGCTCGCCGTGCGGCCGGCGGCATCACCGCCGGCTGCCTCCCCAACGATCTTGAATCGCTCGCCCAGCGGACTCTCGGAAACGCCAGGCGCCGAGCTGTCCGTGCAGGACAGCCCGGCGGCCATGAGCATCACTGCGAAGCTCAAAACAGGTTTCATACTGCCGATACCTCGCCCCCGGCTACGACGTCACAACTACTGCTGCCAAGTCAGCCGCGTCAGCGCTATCCGGTACTCGTTCGTCTCCGGATCGTAGGAGATCCGATACGCGCGAGGGTAGTACCCGGCGATTTGACGACGCGCGGGTGTCGGCATCTCGATGATCTCGTCGCGCACGGCCGGATCGGTCGCCGTCTTCTTCGCGGCGACGTAGTCCCGCGTGATCATCGGCTCATCAAACACGAACTCGCCGTTCCACGACCCATAGATGAACGTCTTCGTGAACTGCTTCGCCAGCTCGGGATGCCCGGTCATGCCCTGCAGCTCGGGCGAGCGGACGTCGAGCCAGTGCATCCCCATCTTCGGAACCGTCACCGCCGCCGCCGGCGCATGCGCCGCGGTGGACACGTCGACGTAGAACTGCGACCGGAACTGCTCGGCCGGCAACTTCCCGCCCTTCAGCGCGAAGTCCGGATTGTCCGGCACGATACTCTCACGGACTTCGTTGCTCGCGGTCCAGAAATGGAAATCGAAGTGCGGTTGATCGTACACACCGGGCGGCTCATGACCGCCGGGATTCCAGTTGAACTGGATGAACTGATACGGCGTCCGGTTCTCGGCCGGCAATGCGAGCAGCCGCTCGTGCGTGTCGAAGTGGCTCGACATCGCATCGGTGGCGCCGTGCCCGGTCACG
>DASTDR010000050.1:0-3668 GCA_035710265.1 Gemmatimonadales bacterium
TTACGCCCTGGCGATAAAGCTCAAGTGACGGACCACAAGGCCTGAACGGCGCGGTCCGTCATCCCCGCGAAGGCGGGGATCCAAAGCATGGTGGCCTGGCTTCCTGGATTTCCGCTTCCGCGGGATTGACGCTTCTACCGCAGCGAGGCGTTGATGCTCTCCAGCGCGACGTTGCCGGGACACAGTTCCCGCTCGGTAAGAGAATTGAGCGGTGTCTCGACGGTGTTGAGGTGCTCGTGCAGGTCGGCGGAATCGGGTTGCACGTAGAGCAGCCCGGTGATCACTTCCCCCCTGGCGGCGCGTTCCTGCAGGAAATTCATCGCCTTGATGCGGTCGGTCGGGTCGTAGTCCGTCGCGAGCTTGCGCAGGCGCAGCATCGAGCCATCGTGCTGGGTGACGGTGACGGCCTCGCCCGGCGCGTAGTCGGCGGTGATCTCCTCGCGGCCCTCGATGAAGTCGAGCCGGTTGACCGCCTCGTTGTGCTGCCGGACGTATTCGTAGCTTTTGGTCGAGCCCGGGTGGTTATTGAACGCGACGCACGGTGAGACCACGTCGATGAACGCCGCGCCCTTGTGCTCGATCGCCCCCTTGATGAGAGGCACCAGCTGCTTCTTGTCGCCGGAGAAGCTGCGCGCGACGTAGGTGGCGCCGAGCAGCAGCGCCATGCCGATCATGTCGAGCGGCTCGTCGGTGTTGGCGACGCCGCGCTTGGACTTCGAGCCCTTGTCCGCGGTGGCCGAGAACTGGCCCTTGGTGAGGCCGTAGACGCCGTTGTTCTCGACGATGTACACGAGATTCACGCCGCGCCGCATGCAGTGCGCGAACTGCCCGATGCCGATCGAGGCCGAATCGCCGTCACCCGACACGCCCATGTAGATCAAGTCGCGGTTGGCCAGGTTGGCGCCGGTGGCGACCGAGGGCATGCGGCCGTGGACGGTGTTGAAGCCGTGCGAGTTGCCGAGGAAGTAATCCGGCGTCTTCGACGAGCAGCCGATGCCGGAGAGCTTGGCGACGCGATGAGGCTGGATATCGAGTTCCCAGCACGCCTGGATGATGGCGGCCGAGATCGAGTCGTGGCCGCAGCCGGCGCAGAGCGTCGAGATCTTTCCCTCGTAGTCGCGGCGCGTGTAGCCGACCTGGTTCTTGGCCAGCGTCGGGTGGTGGAGTTTGGGTTTCGCGAGATAAGTCATGAGACCACCTTCTTCAACGGCACGACGGTGCGGGCGGCGGCGTGCTGGGATATCTGATCGACGATGTAGCGCGCCGTGATCGGCGTGCCGTCATAGTGCAGCACGGACAGGAGCCGCGAGGGGTTTACCTTGGCTTCGTTGACGAGCAGCGTTTTCAGCTGGGCGTCGCGGTTTTGCTCGACCACGAATACCCACGGATGCGATGCGGCGAAATCGGCGATCTCATCCGCGAAAGGGAAGCCGCGCACCCGCAGCGCGTTGACGTGGATGCCGCGCGCGGAGAGCACGTCGAGCGCCTCGTACATCGCCGGCGCGGTCGAACCGTAGAAGATCGCCCCGAAGCGGGCCGGCTTTTCGGCCGGGGTGAGCAGGGGGTGCGGCACGAGCTTCTTGGCGGTCTCGAACTTCCGCAGCAGCCGCTCCATGTTGTACACGTAATCCGGCCCGGTTTCGCTGTAGCGCGCATAACGGTCTTTCGTCGTGCCGCGCGTGAAGTAGCCGCCCTTGGTGGGGTGCGTGCCGGGATAAGTGCGGTACGGCACGCCGTCGCCGTCCACGTCGAGGTAGCGCCCGAAGTCCTTGCCGGACTCCAGGTCATCGTGGCTCATGACCTTGCCGCGGTCGTAGGTCCTGGTGTCGTCCCACTGGAAGGGCGCGCACAGACGGGTATTCATGCCGATATCGAGGTCCGTCATCACGAATACCGGAGTCTGCAGCCGCTCCGCGAGGTCGAACGCCCGCGCGGTGAAATCGAAGCACTCCGCCGGGTCTTCCGGAAACAGCAGCACGTGCTTGGTGTCGCCGTGCGAGGCGTAGGCGCAGGCGAGGAGGTCGGATTGCTGGGTGCGGGTCGGCATGCCAGTCGACGGCCCGCCGCGCTGGACGTCGATCAGCACGACCGGGATTTCCGCGAAGTAGGCGAGACCGATGAACTCGGTCATCAGCGAGATGCCGGGCCCCGAGGTCGCGGTAAAGGAGCGCGCCCCATTCCAGCCCGCGCCGATGGCGATGCCGACGGAGGCGAGCTCGTCTTCCCCTTGAATGATTGCGTAGCGGCTCTTGCCGGTGGCGGGATCCACGCGCAGCTTCTGGCAGTGCTTGATGAAAGCTTCCGCCAGCGAGGAGGAAGGGGTGATCGGGTACCAGGCGCAGACCGTGGCGCCGCCGTATACCGCGCCCAGCGCCGCCGCGGTATTGCCGTCCACGAAAATCCTGCTGCCGACATTATTGGCGCGCTTGATGCGGATGCCGAGCGGGCAACTCAGGTTCTGCAGTGCGTAATCCCGGCCGAGCCGCAGCGCTTTCACGTTGGACTGCAGCAACGCTTCCTTGCCCTTGTACTGCTCGGAAAAAAGCTTCTCGATCTCCGCGGGATCGATGTCGATCAGAGCGGAGAGCGCGCCCACGTAGATGATGTTCTTGAACAGCTGCCGCTGCCGGGGGTCGGTGTAGGTCGCGTTGCAGATCTCGGTGAGCGGCATGCCGAGGACGTTGATATCATCCCGGAACCTCGATTTCGGCAGCGGCTTGGAATTGTCGTAGAAGAGATATCCGCCGGGCTCGATCTCCTTCAGGTCGTTGTCCCAGGTCTGCGGGTTCATCGCCACCATGAGGTCCACGCCGCCGCGCCGGCCGACGTAGCCGTCCTCGTTGACCCGGACCTCGTACCAGGTCGGCAGGCCCTGGATGTTGGAGGGGAAGATGTTGCGCGGGGACACCGGCACGCCCATGCGCAGGATGGCGCGCGCGAACAGTTCGTTGGCCGAAGCCGAGCCCGAGCCGTTGACGTTGGCGAACTTGATGACGCAGTCGTTGACCGCTTCCACGCGCTTCATGCGGCCTTCCTTTTCGGACTGCGGCAACCGGGCCCCGCATGGGTCATGTCGAGCAGAAACTTCTGCATGTCCCAGGCACCGGTCGGGCAGCGCTCCGCGCACAGGCCGCAATGCAGGCAGACGTCCTCGTCCTTCGCCATCACGCGCCCGGTCTTCAACCCGTCCGCGATGTAGAGGTCCTGGGTGAGCGTCAGCGCCGGGGCATTGAGCCGGGCGCGCAGGTCCTTCTCCTCGCCGTTCTCGGTGAAGGTGATGCAATCCATGGGGCAGATGTCGACGCACGCATCGCACTCGATGCAGAGCTTGCTGGTGAATACCGTCTGCACGTCGCAGTTCAGGCAGCGCTGCGCTTCCGCAAAACCGGTTTTGGTGTCGAAGCCCATCTCGACTTCGACCTTGATGTCCCTCAGCGTCACCTTCGTGTCGCGCCACGGCACCTTGTAGCGGGCGGCGAGCGAGATATCGTTGTCGTAGCTCCATTCGTGGATGCCCATTTTCTGCGAAGCGAGGTTCACCAGCGGGGACGGCCGTTCCCTGGCGTCCTCGCCGTTGCACAGCTTGTCGATCGAGATCGCGGCGTCGTGGCCGTGCGCCACCGCCCAGATAATGTTCTTCGGCCCGAACGCCGCGTCGCCGCCGAAGA
>DASTDR010000051.1:0-4509 GCA_035710265.1 Gemmatimonadales bacterium
GACACCCGAACGCAGTTCAGGGCGGCCAACCGACGCAAATCCAGAATCGCGATTGGATTCATGCGGGCCAAGCCGGGGAGAATCCCGCATCCAACGCGTCCTCAGCTGCGAAAGAACGCGAGCAGATCGGCGTTGATCAGCTCGGGATGCGTCGTTGCCATTCCGTGTGACAAGCCCGGGTAGGTCTTCAGCGTCCCCTTCTTTACCAGTTTGATCGCAAGCTTGGCCGAGTCGTCAATCGGAACAACCTGGTCGTCTTCTCCGTGCATGATCAGCACCGGCACATCGATAGCTTTCAGGTCCTCGGTGAAGTCTGTTTCGGAGAAGGCCTTAATGCATTCATATTGCGCCTTCGCGCCGCCCATCATGCCTTGGCGCCACCAGTTGTCGATGAGCCCCTGCGAGACGTTTGCGCCGCGGCGGTTGAACCCATAGAACGGTCCGGCCGGGACGTCGATGAAAAATTGCGCGCGATTCGCCGACAGGGCGGCCCTGAATCCGTCGAACACTTCGAGCGGCAGCCCGCCCGGATTTGACGCCGTCTTCAGCATGATCGGCGGCACGGCGCCGATGAGCACCGCCTTCGCGACACGTCCGGGTTCCGCACGCGCAACGTAATGCGCAACTTCGCCGCCGCCGGTCGAGTGGCCGACATGAATAGCGTTCTTGAGATCAAGCGCTTTCACCAGTTCCACAACATCGGACGCATAGGTGTCCATTTCGTTGCCGGTGTCTGTCTGGCTCGAGCGCCCGTGTCCACGCCGATCAGGCGCGATGACGCGATAGCCGTGCGAGAGGAAGAACAGCAATTGGCTGTCCCACTCGTCGCCTGAGAGCGGCCACCCGTGATGAAACACGACCGGCTGGGCGTTCTTGTCACCCCACGCCTTGTAAAAGATTTGAGCGCCATCTCTCGTGGTGACCGTCGTCATCTCCCTACTCCTCCCTCTTCACTGGAAGTTGCGTGCACGCGGGTTCGAAGCGCAGCTCTTCGCTGTAGCTATTGTTGTCTCAACACGCATTACCTCTCGTCTTCCCGTCCCGTTCTGGAGTGAAGGTGAATCAGCTGCCTCGCGCAGACGCACTCCGACCGAAAGCCAACGGAGGCGCCAAGCAAGAGCGCAAGGCCGACACCGCCGACGGCGATCGTCACCCGCGTTGACAACGCGGCGAGCTCGCTCTGACGTTCACCGAGTATCGAGCTCCCAACCGCCATCAGGCTGGCTAGCGCAAACAGCCATGCTGCAGCCAAGAGCAGCTCCAGTTGACGCAAGAGGACCAGCACGCGAGTTTCCGACAAGCCCGCTGCCTTCCGCGGGTCATCGTAGAGAATCGCCAGCTTTGTATCCTGGGGAGCAATCGACGTGCGGAATTCACGCAAGTGCTGAACGGCAAGGTTGTACCTGATCGAGGCGCCGTTCTGCATGATTGCGCAGGCATTCGCGAGGATCGCCGGCCCTGCGATGAACGACAGAGGAACGAGGGGTATATCTGCCATAGCTACTCACGTAGACTCACGAGGTCCCACCTGCCTCCCCGCGAGGCAGAGTGTCGCGCGGCGACTCGTTGCGATCCGAACGACTGCCGCGCGAACCCGCTCCGATCCTCAGACAAGTTCGGCGAGGACTGCGTCTACCAGGGGCGCGGTCGAAGCCGGATTCTGGCCACTCAGCAAATTGCGGTCCTTGACCACATAGGGCGCCCAGTTCTTGCCCTTCTCGTATCGAGCACCGGACTTCCGCAGCGTGTCCGCGAGCAGCCAAGGGGCGTTGTCGGCGGTCCCAAGTTCGACTTCCTCTTCGTCGCTGAATGCCGTCATCTTTCGGCCCGCGAATAGCCACTTACCCTGCTCGTCCTTAGCGGCGAGCAAGGCCGCCTGGCCATGGCACACGGGCGCAATGATCTTCTGCGCCCGTTGTGCTTCGACCAGAATGCGACCCATGTCCAGGTCCTTGAACAGATCCTCGACTGGGCCGTGGCCACCAGGGATGGCGATGACGTCATAGCCGCTCGCCTCGACGCCGGCCAGCGTCAGAGGCCTCGAAAGCAGGGGTGCTACGGAATCGATGTACTTGCGGAAATGATCCGCCTGTTCTGAACCGACCACCTTCGGATTCAAGCTGTGCGGATCGATCGTGGGCTTGGTGCCGCCTGGTGTGGCGATGTCGACATCACAGCCCGCACGAACGAACATCTCGTGCATGACGACGAACTCTTCCGCCCACACGCCGCTGTCGTACTTGCTGCCATCGGCGCGTGTCCACGTCGACGCAGCGGAAAGAACAATGAGTATTCTGCTCATGGCGACCGTCTCCTTTAAACGTCCGCTCGTCGTTCAGTAGGTCACAACAGCCTTGAATCTCACCGCACCAGACGCCGCCCGCTCGTATGCGTCTGCGACGCGGTCCTTGGGGAAGACCTCGATCATCGGTTTCACTGCGCCGCTCGCCACCAGTTCGAGCGCCTCAGCGAGGTACTCGACGCCGTTGTGGGCAGAGCCGACGATCTGATAGCTGTGCGACACGAGTGGGAGTGCGGGTAGGGTCATCTCATCGACGGCAATGCCATTCATAACGACCTTGCCCCATGGTCTGAGTCCGTCCATGGCGTTGACGACGGCCGCGTGCGAGCTGCTCGTATGCATGATGACGTCGGCGCCACCGGCAGCCTTGAGCTCAGCCCCGTGTGAAACGACGTTGTCCGCGCCGAGCTGCCGGGCAAGTTCGGCCTTCGACGAAGTCCGCGTGACCGCGGTCACTCTGAACCCCGCCGCCTTCGCGTATTGAATCGCGAAGTGGCCGAGGCCGCCGATGCCGACTACGGCGATGTGGGCACCCGGCTTCGGTGCGGCGCGCCGAATAGCGGCCCACACGGTGTACCCAGCACAAAGTGTGGGCGCAGCGTTCTCGTAGGAAATGTCTCTTGGAAGCAGGACCGTCCCGCTCGCGTGCGCGACCATGTACTCCGCGTGCGCGCCGTCGACATTGACGCCCGTCAACGTAGGGCTCGCGCAGTTGGCCGCGGTCACGAAGCTGTTGACGTGCTGTTCGCGACAAAAGTCGCATCGCCCACAGCCCCTCTGCATCATGGGCAACCCGACGCGATCGCCGACTGCGCGTTCCGTCACGCCGTCGCCAATCGCCACGACTTCTCCCACTCCCTCGTGTCCGAGCACCAGTGGGAACTCTCTGAACTTCAACGTGCCGTGGGCGAGCCACAGATCGGTGCCACAGATTCCGCAGGCATGGATCCGCACCAGGACCTGGCCGGGCCCCACCTCTGGCCGGTCCCTGTCCTGCAACTCCCAGGGGCCTTTCTCCCTCGATACGACGACGGCTTTCATCCGCGCGGCCATCTTGACCTCCTCTTCGACCACACGAAGGGTCGATGGCCACACGGTAGCAATGTGATCAGGTTCTGAACTATCCGCTGGGTGATCAGAAATAGCCGCTTTGTGCAGAGCGGAGCCTCTCACCGGGAGCGCTTAGGGCCTCGGCTGGACGGAGGACGGCAGGTTAGCGGTGCAGCGTGACGGAGGGCAATTCGTTGAACTGCTCGCGATACTGCTCGGCGAAACGTGACAGGTGCATAAAGCCCCACCGCATCGCGACGTCCGTGACTCGCACCTTCGACGGGTCGCTTCGAAGCAGTTCAGCGCGAACGCGACCGAGTCTGATCCGGCGCACGTATGCCATCGGCGACTCGCCGAGCTGCTGTTGAAACGCCGCATGCAGCGTGCGGACGCTGACCCGTGCAGCCCGAGCCAGGGTCTCGGGTGTGAGGTCGCTGTCCGCATTCGCTTCGATGTATTGCAGGACGGGCCCGAGGCGCCCCAGGCGAAGGTTGTTCGGGTCGGCCAGGACCGCGCTGAACTGATGGCGACCGGCATACAGGAGGGAACTGAGCACGTAGGCCTCGAGCTGCCCGCGTGCGAGCGGCATTTCGGCCAATCCAGCCGGCCGGTCCAATTCGGCCGCTAGGAAGCAGACGCTCTGCAGGAGGCCTCGCCCCGGCCCCGACGTCAGGTCGACTGCAAAATCGAACTCGATGACTTTCGTCACCGGGTTGCCGAGCAGGTCGGCCAGGTGTGATTCAAGCCGAGCACGAGAAACCTTCAGGTGCAGCTGCTCTGCGTCGGCGGTCCATTGCACACGATGGCTCTGAACCGGTGTAAGCACCAGACCGCGCTCGTTTCCAACCGTGCGTTCACGCACCCCGTCACGCCGAGACCCCCGCGTCGCGCCCGCTATCGTCAGGTTGACGATGTAACAGTCCTCCGTGGGCGGCATCGTGAGCTCGGCGTCGGCTTGGTAGGTGAGGTAGCCCAGCGTCATATGGTCACCGGCGGTCGCGTTGAAGCGCATGTTCATCGCACCGTCGCGACTGGAGAGGTTGTGACGCAGATAGATTCGGCTGACCGCCTCACGTGCTTCTTCCACACTGCGAGTCGCCACTACGGGTTCGGACGCCAAATACTCTGTCACTGTCGCCCTCCAAGTTCGAATTGTG
>DASTDR010000052.1:0-3844 GCA_035710265.1 Gemmatimonadales bacterium
AGATCAAGATCAGCCCCTACGACAAAGAGAAGCACGTGTGGATCATCGACGACCAGCTCCACATGATTTACCGCTTCACCTACCAGGGCAAGCTCGTACACAGCAAGGGAGAGCTCGGCAAGCGTGGCCGCGGCCCCAACACGTTCGATCGGCCGACGGACATCGCGTGGCTGCCTGACGGGACCTACTTCATCACCGACGGCTACGGCGGGACCCGCGTGGCGAAGTACGACGCCAAGGACAACTTCATCACGGACTGGGGCCAGGCGCCGAAGGACCCGAAGAATCCCGGGCCGAACGAGTTCAACACCGTTCACAGCATCGCGATCAGCGCCGACCGACGGCTCTTCGTGGTCGATCGAGGGCATGCGCGGATGCAGGTCTTCGACGAGAACGGCAAGTTCCTCGACATGTGGACGCTGCGGTCCCCGCACTGGCCCGCCAGCCAGAACACGCTCATGGTGAATCACTTCATCGACCAGAGCGGCTTCATCTGGGTGGGCGACGCGCCGACGAGCCGGATCATGAAGTTCGATCTCAACGGGAATTTTCTGTACGGCTGGGGCGCTCCGGGCGGGCAGCCGGGGCGGCTCAACTGCTCGCACGGGATGACGACCGATCAACTCGGGAACCTGTACGTGGCCGATTGCTTCGCGGGCCGTGTGCAGAAGTTCGAGCCCGTTCCCGGCGCGGATCCCACCAAGATCGCGGGACAGATTTTGCGGACCTGGGATACCTGGAAGCGCAAGTGACCGAAGGCGCAGCGAGTCGGGCCGCTTGGCGCGGCTGTTGAATCATGGTGCGGTCCCTCTTCCTCAACGAAAAGTGCTGCTATCCGTGAAACACAGTAAAGACATGATGGGGAACCACTTGCGAGACCGGCGACATATCAGACTGCAGACAGCCATCCAGCATTTTGGATTGGATTAGGGCTGTCGCCGGATCAGCGCCAAGTCATGGGGACTTTCTCTCAACTCACAACGATTGTTCGCTCCTCGTGGAGGATTTCGACATGTTGAGATTTCGTAGGGTGATCGTGTTGTTCGCGTTGTGCGTTGCCGCGCCGGCGGCCGCCTACGCTCAAGCCTCGATCGTGGGGACCGCCAGGGATGCCTCTGGGGCCGTGTTGCCCGGTGTCGCGGTTGAAGCTTCGAGCCCGGCGCTGATCGAAAAGACCCGAACGGTCGTGACCAATGCGGTCGGTCAGTACGCCATCGAGGACCTGAGGCCAGGGACCTATACGGTCACGTTTACGCTGTCCGGGTTCAGCGCGATCAGGCGCGAAGGGATCGAGCTGGCCGGCGCGTTCGTCGCGACCGTCAACGCAGACATGAGGCTCGGGGGCGTCACGGAGACGATACCCGTGAGCGGCGAAGCGCCGGTCGTCGACGTGACGAGCACGCGCAATCAGCAGGTGATCAGCGGCGAGACGATCTCCGAGATTCCCTCGTCCCGGCAGTATTCGGCGTTCACGCATCTCATCCCGGCGATCAACGTTCAGCAGAATGACTTCTCGGGCTCCAATCCCGCCCTCTACAGCGTGTTCCAGATCCATGGCGGGCGCCGGAACGAGGGGCAGGTCCTCGTGGACGGCATGAGCGGTGGCTACCAGGGCATGGGCGTGTCGGGCTACGTGCCCGAGGTCGGCAACGCGCAGGAAGTGGTGTTCAGTCTGAGCGGCGGGCTTGGCGAGGCCACCACCGGCGGTCCGCAGATGAACATCATTCCCAAGCAGGGCGGCAACAACTTCTCCGGCAGCGTCTTCATCAGCGGCACGGGCGACGCCTTTCAGGGCAGCAACCTCACTCCGGAGATAGAGGCCAAGGGGCTCACCGCCACGAACTCGATCCAGCAGCTGTGGGACATCAACCCGTCGTTCGGTGGCCCGATCATCCCTGACAAGCTGTGGTTTTTCGGGACGTACCGCTATCAGATCAGCCGGCAGAATGTCGCCAGCATGTGGGTCAACAGGAACGCCGGCGATCCGACGAAGTGGACCTATGACCCTGTCCTGGAAGAGCAGGCCGTCGCCGACGGCAACTGGAACAACGGCTCCGGGCGGATCACGTGGCAGATGACGCCTCGCAACAAGTTCAGTGTCTGGTCGGCCGCCCAGTACCACTGTCTGTACTGCGAGGGAGGCGGCGACGGTACCGGGCTTGGCTTCGGGGCGATGATCACCTCGCCCGAGGCGAGTGCGACGAACGAAAACCATCCGAGCTGGCTGACGCAATTGAGCTGGACGTCGCCGTACACCAATCGGCTGCTGCTCGAGGCCAACGCGCAGCTCGGGCCCTACTTCTGGTGGGGCAGTCGTCAGAAGAACTCCTACGACGACACGATGATTCCGGCGCAGGAGACCGCCGGTCCGTATCCAGGCATCAACTACCGTGCGCCGGTCGGTCTGGGTGGGGGGGCGTGGTCCGATCATGTTGGATTGACGAACATCGTCCAGGGGTCGGTCTCGTACATCACCGGGTCGCACTCGGCGAAGGTCGGGTACCGTTTCCACCACAACCTGTCTACATTCCCGGCAAACTTCTACAACAACACCGGGCTCAGGTACTACTTCACGGATGGCATTCCCAACCAGGTGCAGGCGTACGCCGAAGGCGGATCGCAGCAGGAACAGCATCAGACGATGAATGCGTTCTATGCGCAGGATCGCTGGACGATCAATCGTCTCACGGTGCAGGGCGCGCTCCGCTTCGAGCATTTGAGCGATTACTTCCCCGAGCAGGTGATGGGTCCAAACCGCTTCCTGCCCACCGCGGTGGTCTTCCCAGCCGAGGAGGGCCCGCTCAATCAGAAGGACCTGATGCCGAGGTTCGGCGCGTCCTACGACGTGTTCGGCAACGGGAAGACGGCGCTGAAGTTCTTCATGGGCCGGTACGTGACGACGTTCAACACCGTGGACGAGTGGGCGAACTTCAGCCCCGCCGGAATCAGCCGTTTCCAGAGCACCGACCAGCGAGGCTGGGACGACTTCACGTATCCGGTCGGCGATTCCCGCAGGGGGAATTTCGTCCCCGAGTGCAACTTCCTGGACCCGGCGGCCAACGGCGAGTGCCAAAATGGGAATCCATTCTTCGGGAAGGCGCTCCCTTCGAACTCGATTGACCCGGCGTTCGTGGACGGATGGAACACCCGTGAGTACAGCTGGGACCTGAACGCCGGCATCACGCAGGAGATCGTGCCGAGAGTGTCGCTCCAGGTTGACTACATCCGTCGGAGCTGGGGGAACCTGGGGGCCACCGTCAACGATGGGTGGACGGCGGCGGATTTCGACACCTTCCACTACAACGTTCCGCAGGACAGCCGCCTGCCGGGCGGCGGCGGCTACACGCTGACCTACCGCGATGTAAAACCAGAGAAGTTCAACGACATTCGCAACCGCCTCACGTTCGCCAACGAGGTCGGCGGAGCCTTCAACAACTTCAACGGCGTTGACGTAACCGTGAACGCGCGTCTGCGCGACGTCACGATCCAGGGGGGCACGAGCACCGGCAACGTCGTCGAGGACTCGTGCGGCGTGGTTACGGAGAATCCCGAGTACTACATCTTCTCTGCCTGGGGCGGCACCGGCACGTTCCTCGACACGTTCCTCGGCAACGTCGGGCAGTGGCCGCAGCAGTTCTGCCATCGCGAGTCGGGATGGAAGACGAACCTCAAGGGGCTGGCGTCGTACACGGTGCCGAAGATCGACGTGCTGGTCAGCGGGACGTTCAAGAGTCTGCCGTATCCGGGCAACGAGTTCCCGTCGGTGCAGAGCCAGAGCCTCGGTGGTCAGGTGCTGGGGTTGTTCCTCGGCATTCCCGGCGTGGACAGTACCAATCTCGGCCGG
>DASTDR010000053.1:0-2175 GCA_035710265.1 Gemmatimonadales bacterium
CGCTCCTCGGGTAAATAGCCGATCTGCGACGAGTGCGAGCGGGCCCCGGCGATGGTGCCAAGCAGCCGGACCGAGCCCTCGTCGGGTTGGTAGATGTCTAGAATCATGCGCAGCGTGGTGGTCTTGCCGGCGCCGTTAGGACCGAGCAGGCCGTAAATCGTGCCGGCCGGAACGCTCACCGACAGCGCGTCGACCGCGGTGTGGCCCGCGAAGCGCTTGGTGACGCGATCAACGACGACGGGGTCGGACATGCCCGACAAAGCTAGGCGTCGAGACGTCTAGACGTCTAGACGGATAGGAAAGGGCTAGGAGGCTAAGACTCCGAAAAGCTCCCCCGCCTTTCGGACCGCATCGACCAGCGCCTCGATGTCGTCCACATCGTTATAGATGTAAAACGACGCGCGCGCGGTGGCTGCGACGCCCAGGCGGCGCATCAACGGTTGCGTGCAGTGATGACCGGCGCGGATACAAACACCGTCGCGGTCCAGAATCGTCGCGAGATCGTGCGGGTGGATGTCGCGGTAGGTGAACGGCACGACGCCCGCCCGGTGATCGCGCGGTCCATAGATCGTGAGACCCTCGATCTGGCTCAGCCGCTCGATCGCGATGCGGGCGAGCTCCCGCTCATGCTCGGCCACGTGCTCCATCCCCAGCTGCTCGAGGTAGGCGATCGCCGCGCCCAGCCCGACGGCAGCTTCGACGTTGGGCGTTCCTCCCTCGAACTTGTGAGGGATCTTGTTCCACGTGGACCGGTCGTCCCACACCCGCTCGATCATCTCTCCGCCCCCGTGATAGGGGGGCATTGCCTCGAGCAGACTGGGTCTTGCGATGAGCGCTCCGCTCCCCATCGGCCCGAGCATCTTGTGGCCGGACATGGCATAGAAGTCGGCGTCCAGCGCCTGGATGTCGACTCGGAGGTGGGGACTCGCCTGCGCCCCGTCCACCATGGCCACCGCACCGGCGGCGTGGGCGAGCTTGATGAGCTGACCGGCCGGGTTCACGGTGCCGAGTGAATTCGAGACATACGGAAAGGCCACGAGCTTGGGCTGCGATTCCAGCGCCCGGCCGTAGTCGGACAGGTCGATGCGGCCATCCTCGGTCACCTCGACCATCCGAAGCGTGGCCCCCTTTTCCTGACAGAGGATCTGCCACGGCACCAGGTTCGAGTGGTGATCCATCGCCGTCACGACGACGGTATCGCCCCGCTGCACGTTCGCTCGACCCCACGACCCCGCGACCAGGTTGACCGCCTCGGTCGTGCCGCGGGTGAAGACGACGGCTTCGCTCAGCCAGGCGTTCACAAAGCGGGCGACGGCAGTGCGGGCGGCCTCGTAGGCTTCGGTCGCCTCCACCGCCAGGGCGTAGGCGCCCCGATGCACGTTGGCGTTGTGGAAGCTGTAATAGTGCACGATCGCATCGATGACCTTGCGCGGCTTCTGGGAGGTCGCCGCGTTGTCCAAATAGACGAGGCGACGGCCGTTCTCCTCCCGCGCGAGAATCGGGAAGTCGGGGCGGATGTTCGTGGTGTCGAGCATCAGAAATCCCGCGCCGATTCGGTCGTCACCGGCTCGGCGCTGTTCTGCAGCGCCGCATGGAGCGCGTGCCATGCCAGGTTCGCGCACTTGATGCGGCTCGGGAAGGCGCGTACACCCGAGAACGCCGCGAGCTTGCCCGGCGCGTTCGCGCCGCCGGCGAGCATATCGCGAAACGCCTGGAACATCGCTTCCGCGTCGGCGACCGGTTTTCCCTTGACCGCGTCCGTCATCAGCGACGCCGAGGCCTTGGAGATCGCGCAGCCCGAACCCTGCGGCATCTGAAATCCGATGTCGCTGATCTTGTCCCCGTCCACCTGGACGAAGAGATGAATGCGATCACCGCACAGCGGATTGTTGCCCTCCGCTTTGTGGTTCGCCGATTCGAGACGCTTGAAATTCCGCGGATTGCGGTTGTGGTCGAGGATGACCTGCTGATACAGCTCGCCGAGGTCGGGGGGAGGGGAGGTCATTACTCCGCCAAGCGGTCCCGCACGATGCGATCAAGCTGGGCGCGCAGCGGCGCGACGTCCATGCGGCCGAGGATCTCGGCGGCGAACCCATAGGTCAGGAGCCGGCGCGCCTCACGCTCGCCGATGCCGCGGCTACGCAGATAGAACAGCGCGCGCGGATCGAGCGGCCC
>DASTDR010000054.1:0-3555 GCA_035710265.1 Gemmatimonadales bacterium
GCCGCGCTGGACGTGTTCAAGAAGGTCCTCGAGCTGGACGGTGAGAACATCATCGCGCTACGGGGCCTTGCCGAGCTCGCCGAGCGCAATGGCCGCTACGACGAAGAGGTCGAGTGGCTCACCCGGTTGCTGAACGCAGACCCAATGAACGGGGATGCGGCCGAGGCGCTCGCCCGCGCCAAGGGCAAAGCGAGCGCCAAGGCGGCCGACGCGCCGGCCACGGCGCCTGCCGATATCGCCGAAGGGCCTACCGCGAAGATGGGAAAGCCGGATTTCGTGGTGGACAACGAGACACCCGATCCCGTCACGCTCACACCGCCCAGCGCGCCCGCCGCGCCGTCGGCCGACGTCGAGAACTTCGAGACCCCGATTTCGTTCAATCCCAACGCGCATGAGGCTGCCAAAGCGGAGGGGCTCGAGGTTCAGGAGGACGTCGAGTTGAATCCGCAGCAGATCGAACAGGTCGAGATCGAAGGACTGGCGCGCACCCAGTACGAAGGCAGCGGGATGTTCAGGCTCGACGCGCCGCCGCCGTCGGACATGACGGCGCCGCCCGAGCTGGACGAAGGTCTCCCGGAAGTCAACCTTCCGCTGATCATGCCGGACGAGGACGCTGCGAAACCGGGAGCGAAGACTCCTCCGCCGCCGCCGCGGGCCTCGCGTGTCCCCGCCGCAGTCGCGCTGTCCGACGACGATGGCGCCGCCGATACCGCGATGCTCTCGAAAGCCGAGCCCGTCGTCACCGAGACCATGGCCGAGCTCTACCTCAAGCAGGGGCATCACCAGGACGCGTTGCGCGTTTACCAGGCGCTGCTCGCGCAGCGTCCGAACGACGCCAGGCTGAAGGCCAAGGTCGAACAACTCTCCGGTAGCCACGCGTCCAGAAAAGGCTCCGGAATCTCGGCGCAGGCGTTCCTCAAGAACATCTGGTCCGGCAAAAGCCTGAAATCCACGCAGCCGGCCGAGCCGCAGAGTACACTGGCTGCCGCCTTCGATGTCGCCGAGCCGGGGGGGGGGGGCGCACCGCCAATCGGCGAGCCGTCACGCCCCGCCCAAGACCACATCTCGCTCGACACTGTGTTTGGCGATGAGAGCGGTCAGCGCGTTTCGGAATCGGCTCCCGCGCCGGCCGATGCTGCCGCGCCACCGGCTCCGCAGGACGACGGGGGGGCGGGGGCGTCCAAGACGGGCGGTTTCTCGTTCGATGAGTTCTTTGCGGGCGGCAAACCAGACGTCGCGCCGGGCGGTACCGGTCAGGATGCAGGAGCCGCGGGCACGGGCGGCGGGGCTGCCAAAACACCGGGGCGTACGTCCGGGCGGACGCAGCGACCCGTCGAGGACGAAGCCGAGGCCGACCAGTTCCAGCAGTGGCTGAAGAAGCTCAAGTCCTAGTGCCTCCCCATATTGCTGTCCTGAACGGCCCAAATCTGAACCTGTTGGGTGAGCGCGAGCCTGAGGTGTACGGCCGCACGAGTCTGGGCGAGATCGAGCGTGCCACGCGCGAGCGCGCCCGCGCGCTGGGCGTCGACTGCACGTGGGTGCAAACAAACCACGAAGGCGAGCTGGTGGAGGCGATTCAGAAGCTCAAGGGGCCGCCGAAAGCCGACGGCGCGGTGATCAACGCTGCCGCATTCACGCACACGAGTCTCGCCGTCCGCGACGCCTTGCTCGCGGTGCGCGTGCCGTTCGTCGAAGTGCATCTCTCCAACATTTTCGGGCGCGAGCCGGAGCGGAGAAAATCGTTGCTCGCCGACCTGGCCGTCGGCGTGGTGACGGGGTTCGGCGCCGAGAGCTATCGCCTGGGACTCGAGGGTCTTGTCTCCTACCTCGGGCGCCGATAGACGGCCGGACCGGCACGCCGCGCTCGCCGCGCTGCTCGAGGCCGAAAGCCTCGACGCGCTGCTCGTGACGTCTCGTCCCAACATTCGCTACCTCACCGGCTTCAGCGGCTCGGCAGGGGTCGTGCTGGCGACCAAAGACGGGCTGCTGCTCGTGACCGATTTCCGGTATGACGAGCAAGCACGGCAGCAATGCGGTGGCGTGGCGCGCGTGGAGATCGAAGGCGCGAGCGTGTGGGAACGGCTGTTCAAAGAACTGGGGGCTGGGGTCTCGGGGCTCGGGGCTGGAGGATGGATCGGCTTCGAGGCGCACGCGGTCAGCGTGAAAGACGCGGAGCGGTTCGCGACCGGGCCCGGCACCGGCTGGCGCTGGAAAGCCGCGGCCGAGCTGGTCGAGCAGTTGCGCGCGCGCAAAGACCCGGGCGAAATCCGCGCGATCCGCGCAGCAGCAGAGGTTGCCGGCTCGGCGCTGCGGGACACGCTGGCCACGATCCGGCCCGGGCAAACGGAGCTGCAGATTGCCGGGGTCCTGGAAGGGGCGCTGCGCCGCCAGGGGAGCGAACACCATCCCTTTCCCACGATCGTGGCGAGCGGGCCCCGCAGCGCCCTGCCGCATGCGCAAACGAGCGCGCGCACGGTGGCGGCGGGAGACTGGCTGCTGCTAGACTTTGGCGCCGTGGTCGACGGCTACTGCGCCGATATCACGCGCACCGTCGTCGTGGGCCGCCGAGCCGATGAGGCGCAGCGCGCCCTGTATGCGCTCGTCCAGGAGGCGCAGCGCCGCGCGCGCGAAGGCGTGCGGGCGGGGATGAGCGGGCGCGACGCGGACGCGCTCGCGCGCGATCCGATCGAGGAGCGAGGATTCGGCGCCGCGTTCGGCCATTCGACCGGCCACGGCCTCGGCCTCGAGGTGCACGAAGCGCCGCGGCTCGCACGGACGGCGACCGATCCGGTGCCCGAGAACGCGGTCGTGACGATCGAGCCGGGTGTGTACGTGACGGGACGCGGCGGCGTGCGGATCGAGGACGACGTCCACGTCGCCGCGGACGGTCCTGTCTTGCTCACTGACGGTTGTACGGAACTGATCGAACTGGTGTGACTGGTGAGAAGCTATCGGCTATCGGCTATCGGCTACCAGCGATCCGTTCAAGCCTGATAACCGATAACCGATAGCTGATTGCTGATAGCGCCGTTGACGTTCAAGGCAGCGCCCGGTCTATTGGAGGGTCATGAAGCTCGACATCATCGCCCAGATCGTGCAGATACTGAAGGATGCCCCGGAAGTGGGGGCGATCGAGATCCGTCGCGGGCTGTTCGGGGCTTGGTCGTCGGTGAGGGTTTCGAAGGCGGGGCACGGTAACGCGGGATTAGGGACCGGGGGCTCGGGACTCGGGCATGTGATCGTTTCGCATCCCGGCACGTCTCCTGCTCCAGCGGCCGCGTCCGGAAGTTCTCTGGCCGCCGCCCCGGGTCCCCAATCCCCAGTCCCGAGTCCCCAGTTTTTGGAAATCAAATCACCAATGGTGGGCACCTTCTATCAGTCGCCCGAGCCTGCGGCGCAGCCGTACGTGAAAGTCGGCAGCCGGGTGACGGTCGGTCAGGTCGTCTGCATCATCGAGGCCATGAAGATCATGAACGAGATCGAGTCCGAGGTCTCGGGCGTGGTTCGCGAAGTGGTCGCGCAGAACGCACAGCCGGTGGAATTCGGCCAGGTCCT
>DASTDR010000055.1:0-2860 GCA_035710265.1 Gemmatimonadales bacterium
CTGCCGCCGCGTCGCATCAGGCGTGGGCCTCATCTGCCTCGAGATCTTCGGCTACCGGAACAAGGCGTCCCGGGCCTACGCCGAAAGCCTCGGGGTGGCGCTGCAGCTCACGAACATCATCCGCGACGTCGCCGCCGACGCGCGGAACGGCCGCGTGTATCTGCCGGCCGAAGACATGGAGCGGTTCGGCGTCGTCGAAGCCGATCTCCGAGGGGGGCTTACGCCGCCCGTGGCTGGCCTCCTCAAATTCGAGTGCGATCGGGCGCGCGGCTACTATCGCCGCGCCGCCGAGCAGCTCCCTCCCGAAGACGCGCGAAGCCTGCTGGCCGCCAGGATCATGGGCGAGATCTACTTCGCCATTCTCCAGCGCATCGAGCGTCAGGGGTACGACGTCTTCAGCGAACGGATTCGCGTGCCGCGGCCGCGGCGGGCGCTCATTGCGCTTCGCGCGTGGACGGGGGCGACTCTCGGGACACGATCCTAGCCGTTAACCGAATCGTTCCCCCGTCGTCTAATCGCACAGAGGAAGGCCCAGGTGGCATCAGCTTGACTTGATCTACTACTAGATAGTATTTATAGCCACTGAATAGTAGATGACCAAGACACTCCCGAAACTGGCCCGGCTCGAACTGCAGATTCTGGAAATCCTGTGGGCGCGCGGCCACGCGTCGGTTCGCGAGATCCAGGAGGGCTTTCACGAGCCGCGTCCCGCGTACACCACCGTGCAGACCACCGTGTATCGGCTGGAAGCGAAGGGGGCCGTGCGCCGCACGCGCAAGATCGGCAACGCGCACATCTTCGAGCCGCTGGTGGCGCGCGACCTGGCGCGCCATCGCCTGCTCGACACCATCCTCGGCTTCTTCGGCGGCCGCGCGCAGCCGATGATGCAGCAGCTCGCCGAGGCGGGGAAGCTGACGCTGGACGATGTCAAGGATCTGGAGAAGGCGATTCGAAAGCGGTCACAGCAGCAGGACGCGGAAAGGACGCGAAAGAAATGACGGCTTTCTTCCTTAACCACCTGTGGCAATCGACCTTGTTTGCCGCCGCGATCGCTCTCCTGACTCTTGCGCTGCGCGACAATCGCGCGCGGCTGCGCTACGGTCTCTGGCTCGCGGCGTCGGTCAAGTTCCTTGTGCCGTTCTCGGCATTGGCGGCAGTCGGGAGCCTCGTCCAATGGGAGCAGGCGCCAGCGCCGATCAGGTCGGTCGTGGCCTCGCCGGGCATCCGTGACTTCAACGCGCCGTTTGCGGCGATGTGGGTGGACCCGGCGCCGATGGTCGCGGCAGCCGCACAGCCGCAGTGGATCGCGCCGTTCGTTTTCATGGTGTGGGCCTGCGGATTCACGGCGATTGTCCTGCGGCGCGTGCGGCAGTGGCGCGAGGTCCGCGCCGCCGTTCGCGCCAGCACGCCGTTTACGGCCGCGACGCCCATGCCGGTCGGCATCGAGATTCGCACCGCGCCCACCGTACTCGAACCAGGCGTGGTCGGCCTCCTGCGCCCGGTGATCCTCCTGCCGGAGGGGATCGATTCGTACCTGACCGCCGACCAGCTTGCCGCAGTGCTGGCCCACGAGGTCTGCCACGTGCGGCGCCGCGACAACCTCACCGCGGCGCTGCACATGCTGGTCGAAGCGGTCTTCTGGTTCCACCCGCTGGTGTGGCGGATCGGCGCGTGTCTCGTCGCCACACGCGAGCAGGCCTGCGACGAGCATGTGGTCGCCGAAACGGCGGAACCGATCGCGTATGCCGAAGGGATCGTCAGCGTCTGCCGCCGCTATGTGGAGACGCCGCACATGGCCGTGGCCGGTGTTGGCGGTGCGGACCTCAGGGCCCGCATCGACGCGATTCTCGCCAACCGATTCGGTTTGCGTCTGACGCTATCGAAGCGCCTCGTGCTGGCGGCAGTGGCGGCGCTGTCGCTGACCGTCCCCATCGTCACAGGCGCGATCGAGGCGGCGGCCTTTGCCGCCGGGCAATTGAACAATCCGCTGATCGGGCCTGCCATCGACCCGGAATCGCGGTTCGAAGTCGTGTCGATCAAGCGCGCCGACGCATCGGCCCAGCTTCGCCTCGGGATGACCCCCGGTCGAATCGAGTTGGTGGGCCTGCCGGTACGCGCGGTGGTCGCGATGGTGCTTCCGATACGCCGCGTCTTCGGCTGGCCGGACGGGATCGATGCCGAGCGCTACACCATTGCCGCAAAAATGCCGGACGGGGCTCCGCAGGCGGCGATGCAGGTGGCGATACGGAACCTGTTGAAGGATCGTTTCAGGCTGGTGACGCACGAGGAAACCCGCGAGCTGCCGATCTACAACCTGGTGCGGGCGCGTAGCGATGGCCGCCTGGGCCCGGCGTTGAAGGAGAGCTCGGCGGAGTGCCAGAAGGTGCTGAGGGAGAGCGTCGAGGCCTTCCGCAGCGGCGCGCCCGCGGCGCCGCCGCCGCCGGCATTCGTGGAGTGCATCGCGTCGAAGCCCGGTATGGGCATCGTCAGCATGAAAGGCGTGGCCATGGGCGCGTTCGTCAGCCTGCTCCCGCAGTTCGTGGAGCGGCCGGTGATCGACAGGACGGGCCTGACGAGCCTCTACGATCTCACGCTCAAGTGGACGCCGGAGGCCACTCCGTCGTTGCTCGGCCTGCCGCAGGCCCCACTCCCGCCCGCAGATCCCGATGTGCCAGATATCTTCACCGCGCTGCAGGAGCAGCTCGGGCTGAAGCTGGAAGCCGGCCGCGGACCCGTCGAGGTCATCGTCATCGACCGCCTCGAGAAGCCAACGCTGGATTAGCGCCGCGAGCCGCTTCTAATCCGCTCTCAGCGCCGCGACCGGGTCGACGTGGGCGGCGCGATAGGCAGGCCTGAAGAC
>DASTDR010000056.1:0-2288 GCA_035710265.1 Gemmatimonadales bacterium
TATGCGTGCGCCGCGTGTCGCGAACCGCGGCCAATGCGGCTCCCGCGCCAGCCCTGTCGGCCATTCCGCAGCCGACCCCTCTCGTGTACGCCGGAGTGTACATGGCTCCGGCCGCCACGACTCAGGCCAACGCCAGGGTTCACGCGTCCGCGCGCGGCAGCCTTGCCGTCGCGGACGAACCGGCGCCCGAAGTATCCGTCGTCATGCCGTGCCTGAACGAGGCGGACACGCTGGCGGCCTGCATCGGCAAGGCGCGGCGATCGCTGGACGACAACGGGCTTCACGGGGAGATCATCGTCGCGGACAACGGCAGCACGGACGGGTCCGTTGCCATTGCCGAACGGCTTGGCGCGCGCGTCGTGCACGTCAGCACGAGAGGCTACGGCCACGCGCTGATGGAAGGCATTGACGCCTCGCACGGCAAGTACGTCATCATGGGCGACGCCGACGACAGCTACGACTTCCTCGAGATCCCGCGCTTCGTGGCCGCGCTGCGGCAGGGCTTCGATCTCGTGCAGGGATGCCGCCTGCCGTCGGGCGGCGGCCGCGTTTTGCCGGGCGCGATGCCGTTCCTCCACCGCTGGTGGGGCAATCCCATGTTCTCGGCGATGGCGCGACGGTGGTTTCACGCGCCGATCCACGACGTCTACTGCGGGCTGCGAGGCTTTACCCGGGCGCACTACGACAGCCTCGATCAGCGGTGCACGGGCATGGAATTCGCCACGGAGATGATCATCAAGTCGAGCCTTCGCGGGGTGCGCATCGGCGAGGTCCCCATCACGCTGCATCCGGACGGCCGCGTGGCCCACGCACCGCACTTGAAGACGTTCCGCGACGGCTGGCGCACGCTGCGCTTCTTCCTCATGTACAGCCCGCGATGGCTGTTCCTCGTCCCGGGCGGCGTGCTGATGCTCCTCGGTCTGCTCGGCTACGCGCTGGCGATGCCGGGCGTGACCATTCGCGCGGTGACGTTCGATGCCCACACGCTGCTCTTTGCCAGCCTGGCGATCCTCTGCGGCTACCAGTCCATCCTGTTCGCCCTTTTCGCGAAGACGTTCGCGACGAGCGAGGGCCTGATGCCGGAGGACGCGCGCCTCAACCGGTTCTTTTCGATCGTCAACCTCGAGCGCGGCCTCATCGCCGGCTGCGCCACGCTCGTCATCGGCCTGGTCCTGCTCGCCGGCGCCGTGAATCAGTGGCGGCTCGCCGACTTCGGCCGTCTCGACTACGGGGAGACGATGCGCTGGGTGATCCCCGGCGCGACGATGACGGCGCTCGGGTTTCAGACGCTGCTCTCCAGCTTCTTCGTGAGTATCATGGGGCTCAGGCGGCGATGAGCGAGGGGTTCACGACCGAAGCCGCGGCGTTCGATCGCTACGCGGCCGAATACGATGAGGCGCTGGCGCAGGGCCTCGCGGTCTCGGGCGAGGACAAGACGTACTTTGCGCGCGAGCGGGTGGCGTGGCTGAAGGGCGTGCTCGCGCGCCTGAACCATTCACCAGCGGCCGTGCTCGACTTCGGGTGCGGCACCGGATCGTCCACGCCGTTTCTGCTCGCCATCGGACGCGTTACGACGCTGGTCGGCGTGGACGTGTCGGCGCGCTCGCTGGAGCAGGCGCGGCGCGAGCACGGCGCGACGGGCGCACGCTTTCTGCAAATCGCCGACCACCAGGCGCAGGGGACGATCGACCTCGCGTTCTGCAACGGCGTGTTCCACCACATTCCGCCCGCCGATCGCGGCGCTGCCGTCCGGCACGTACACCGATCGCTCCGGCCCGGCGGGTTGTTCGCGTTCTGGGAGAACAACCCCTGGAACCCGGGCTCGCGCTACGTGATGAGCCGCATCCCGTTCGATCGCGATGCGATCATGCTGACGCCCCGCGAAGCGCGCGCGCTGCTCCGGGAGAACGGGTTCGAGATCGTCAGGACCGACTTCCTCTTCATCTTCCCGCGCATGCTGCGATGGCTCCGCGCGATCGAGCCTCGCGTGTCCAGCCTGCCGCTCGGCGCGCAGTATCAGGTCCTGGCGCGGCGGCCAAACTGACGATCGCGGGCCTGAAGAGCGATTTCACTTAGAGGGCACCGAGGGTACGGAATCCTGAACGCGCGCTTGACTCGCCGCGATGACGTCTTCATAATCCCCGCCCAAATTCCGCGTTAGTGACCTCCTCTCGATTCTTCAGCGCCAGACACAAGTCGTCTGGCCATTGGAATCGGGAACTGCTGGCAACGAGGCTGCACTCGTTCTCGGGCCACCAGGCCGCGTGGGTGGAATACGCGCGCGCACC
>DASTDR010000057.1:0-4908 GCA_035710265.1 Gemmatimonadales bacterium
GGCGCGCGCAGCCGGGTGTCGTTCATGCGGTCGCGCGCGTTCTCGAGATCGGACCGCGCGCGTACCACGGCGGCGTTGGCGTTGGCGTAGCCGAGCTTCGCGGTGTCGTACTCGGTCTGCGTGATCGCCTGCGCCTTGAGCAGCGTATCCGAGCGCGCCAGCTGCGCTTGAGCATTGGCGAGCTGCGCCCGCGCGACTTCGAGATTCGCCTCCGCTTGCGCCAGGTTGTTGCGCGGAATGCGCGGGTCGATCGTCGCGAGCAGCTGATCCGGTTTCACATCGTCGCCGGTCTGGACGTTCATGCCGATGATCTCGCCCGAGGCCTTGGACTTCACGTCGAGCGTGAGCACGGGCTCGATTGCGCCCGAGGCCGACGCCGACACGACGAGCGTGCGGCGCTGGACGGCGACGGCTTCGTACATGGGGGCGGCTTGCGGCTTGCCGCAGGCGGCCAGGCCCGCGACCGCGAGGACGATCCCCCGAATAGTGGTGTTCACGTTACTGACCTCCCGTCCTCTCATCACGCGCGATTTTGCCGTCGAGCAGGTGGATCTGCCGCCGCGCGTGCGCCGCAATGTCGTGTTCGTGCGTCACCAGCACGATGGTCTGGCCAGTATCGTGAAGATCCTGGAACAGCTGCATGATCTCGGCACCGGTCGCCGAATCGAGGTTTCCGGTCGGCTCGTCGGCGAGCAGGATGCTGGGCGCGTTCACCAGCGCGCGCGCGATCGCGACGCGCTGGCGCTGGCCGCCCGAGAGCTCGTTCGGCCGGTGATCCATGCGATCGGCCAGACCGACCTGCGTGAGCGCGCGCTCCGCCTGCTCGCGCCGCGCTTTGGCGGACATGCCGGCGTAGATCAGCGGCAGCTCGACGTTGTGCAGCGCGTCGGCCCGGGGCAGCAGGTTGAAGGTCTGAAAGACGAAGCCGATCTCCTTGTTCCTGATCCGCGCGAGCTCGTCGTCCGTCAGGTCGCTGACCTTCTGCCCGTTGAGCCAGTACTCGCCTTTGGTCGGCGTATCGAGGCACCCGATCAGGTTCATCAGCGTCGATTTGCCCGAGCCGGACGGTCCCATGATCGCGACGAACTCGTTCTTCTTGATCTGGATATCGACGCCGCGCAGCGCGTGCACGACTTCGGCGCCCATGTGGTACTCACGCGCCAGGTTGTGCGTGAGGATCACGGTATCGGGCGTCGGCGTGTCACCGGTGCGGAACATGACTGCCTGTGCGCTGGTCATAGCGTCCGCCCCACTGTCGCCTCGAGCTGCGCGCGGGCGATCAAGTAGCTGAATTGGGTCTGCACGACGTTCACCTCCGCCTGCGTCAGGGCGGCCTGAGAAATCAGCAGGTCGAGGATGGTCGCCGCGCCGACCCGGTAGCGCTCGTTCTGCACGCGCAGATCTTCTGTGGCGGCCGCCATGTTTTCGCGTGCGATCGTGATCTGCTCGAACGCTGTCGTGAGCACCGCGAGCTGCTGCGTGACCAGCGCGCTGATCTGCCGGCGCGTATCCGCCGCCCGGGCGACCGCGACATCGCGGTCGACCGATGCGCTCACCTGGTTCGCCTCACGCGTGAAGCCATTGAGCAACGGCCACGACACTCCAAAGCGCCACTGGAAGGTCTCGGGAAAATTGCTGAAAAACGGCCAGTTGGGGTTCTCGCTTCCCTGGCGGTTGTTGTTGTAGCTCACGACAAGTGTAGGCCAGTACTGGGACCTGGTGCTCCAGACCTGGGCGCGCGCGGCGCTCGCTCGTGCTTCCGCCTGCTCAACGGCGGGAGAGCTGGACAGCGCCGTCGCCCGCAACTCCGTCGTGTCGGGTATCGTGGGAAGGAGTGAATCGAAGACCGCTCGCACCAATCCGTCCACGCCAACCTGCCGTCCGAGGTCGGCCTGCGCAGTCGCGAGGTTCGCCTGGGCGCGGAGCAAATCGATGCGCGCGTTGCCGAATTCGACCGTGGAGCGCAGGGAATCTGACCGCGTGGCGGAACCGGCCCGCAGCTTTTCGACCGAGATCTGCAGCTGCTGCTGCGCGCGTTTCAGTTGTGCGTCGGCCACGCGCACCAGGGCTTCATTGGCGACCGCCGTGTAGAACAGCTGTTTCGTCTGCAGTGTCGTCGCAAAGCGCTCGTTCACCACGCCCGCGTCCGCCGCGGTCTTGAGCGCCGATGTCGCCTTCAGATTCGCGATGCGGCGGAAGCCATCGAACAACTCGAGACTCGCGTTGAGACTGCCGGTGTACGTGTATTCCGGTGGGATCGGGCGGCCCGTAGTCGCGTCGATCCGACCGACGTTGCTGCGGGCAGCCGATGCCCCCACGCTGAGCGAAGGAATGAAGGCGCCGTAGGCGGACCGCTTGGATGCGCCCGAATTGCGTTGATCGCCACGCGCCACAACCATCGCTGGCTGTACCTGCAGCGCACGCTGCACCGCCTCGTTGAGTGTGACCTCGAGCTGCGCCTGCGATGTCGTGGCCGGGGAAGGTTGTTGCGTCCACGCGGTCCCCACCGATGTCAGTGCGAGAACTCCCGCCAAGACCAGCCGCATTAGTGCCGCCCTCCCCGTTCCTGAGACCCCCTACCATGATGCTCAGCCCGCTCGATCAGTTGCTGGTGCAGCGTGCGTTGCTCGGGGGTGAGGATCGCATTGATTTCGGCGCGCATCCGCGTCTTGATGGAATCGAATTGGGGCCGCACCCGCGCCCACAGGGAGTCGGTTTCGGGCCGGTGTCGGGTGAAGATCGCGCGCACCGAATCGCGCTGCGCATCGCTGAGTTTCAGCTCCCGCTGGAGATATTCGACCATCGCGTCCGGGCCCCGGCGCCGGCTCCTGCCGCCGCCGTGCTTATCCCGCTCGGCCGCTTCGTGACCACCCCAGCCCGCCAATCCGCCCGCCAGGAACACAGCCGACAGCAAGCCGATGGCCGCGAGTTTCGACCTATTCATCATGATTTCCCAGTTCTCCTTATGGCTCGACGAATGACGTAAACACGACGCTGGCATCCGGCGGATCCTGCGCCGTCACCAGGGCGGCCAGGCCCGGCCCTTCGAGCGGCGCCAGTGCGGCGTCGATGGAAGCGGGATCGGAAGGCGGAAGCATGGTTCGCCCGAACAGGATGCCGAGCACGAGTGCAGCGGCCGCAGCGACCATCCCGGGCCTGAACCACGACGCCAGCACGTCGAACATCGCGACCGAGGAGCGCTCGAGCGCGGCGTCGTACTGCGCCATGACCCGCGCGACAAACGCCGGGTGATCGTCCTTTGGCTCGAGCGCGGCGCGGAGCGCGGCGCCCAATTCGGGATCGGGGCGGTGATCGAACGACGGCAATTCAGTCATCTCATCGGCTCCTTCCAATCGGCCAGCAGCGTGCGGAGTCGGCGCCGCGCGTGAAAGACTTCAGATCGCACGGTGCCCTCGGGAATTCCCAGAATTCCCGCGATCTCAGCGTGCGAATACCCTTCGACATCGAACAACACCACCGCCTTGCGACGGCGCTCCGGCAGCTCCGCCAGCGCGGCGCGCAGCCGCTCGCCCAACTCACTGCGAACCGCGGCCGCGTCGGGACGCGGCCCGCCGCCGACGAGGGCGGTATCCAGCGGCTCGACCTTCCGCACTGCGCGGCGCCGCCGGCGATCGGTGGCGGCGTTGGCGACGATACGCATCAACCAGGGACCGAACGGCCGCCGCGCATCGTATTGGCCGAGCTTGACCAGCGCCGAGAGGAAGCCGTCCTGCGCCGCATCATCCGCGTCGTCGGGGTCGCCCAGAACTGCCAGCGCGACCCGCCTGGCCTGGCCCGCGTACCGCTCGATCAGGGTCCCGAATGCGGCGCGATCGCCTGCAAGTGTCTGGGCGACCAGAGCTTGGTCGTTATCCCCCATACGCGCAGGCCCCCCGGGAGGTTGTGGCGGAACCTCAGCGGGCATCGCTCTCGCGGCGCCGCCGGCGCCGCGCCAGCGCAAACCCGGCCAGCCACGCGGAGGTCGCCAAGGCGCCAATTGCCAGCACCGTGCTGGACACCAGGGGGAACAGAATGAGGGAGGCGCCGATAACGAGGAACAAGACCGCGGCAGCCCCCGCGACCATGCGGCGAGCGCCACCAGCCGCCTGCATCAACGCGACCGCGGCCGCCGCCTGGCGCTCCCGCAACGAGCGCTTGTACGGCGGCGGCGGGGCCTGGGACGCCGGGGTCACCGCGGTGTCCACCAGCTTGGGTGGTAACGCGGGGAGCCGCCGGCGCGCCATGAGCACAATCTCACGGCTCTGTGCCATGTCGTGCATAAACTGCGTGGCGAGTGTGGCGGTGAGCCCGTCCTGCTCTGCGACGAGATCGAGCTCGTAGTTCCCGAGCAGACTCGAGACGTTGAGATTGCTCGATCCGACGCGCGACCACTCGTGATCGGCGACCAGCGTCTTGGCGTGCAGCATCGGCCCGCGGTACTCGAAGATCCGCGCTCCGGCGTGCAGCAGCTCGCGATAGCCGCCGCGCGTGAACAGCCGGACGATCGGGATGTCGGACGTCCCTGGCAGCAGCAGCCGCACGTCCACGCCGCTGCGCGCGGCATCGACCAAGCTGGCGTAGAGCGGCGGCGGGGCGACCAGGTACGCGTCGGTGATCCACAGGCGCTCCGTCACCGCCGCGGCGAGCAGCTGCACGGTTCGATAGATGCGCGATTGGCCAGGAACTCCCTCCACCACCCGCACCGCTGACGGCCCGCACTCCTCCGCGGCCGGGAACGTTTCATCCTCCGGAAGCGGAGCCCCCGCGCGAGCCCACATCCGGCCAAACCCGGCCTCGAGCGCGGCCACCGCCGGACCGCACACGACCACCATCGTATCCCGCCAGTGGGGCTGGCCCGCGTTCACATCGCCCGCCCACTCGTCGCCGATGCAGAGGCCGCCGGTCATC
>DASTDR010000058.1:0-2168 GCA_035710265.1 Gemmatimonadales bacterium
CCTGCAGGAACACAAACCCAATGTCGTGCTCGTCGATGCCGCGCTCGGCCGCAATCGCAGCCAGCGGCTCGTCGAGAGTATTAAGGAAGCGGCGCCGCACGCCCGCATCATCATGATGGACATGCTGCCCGAGGAAGAAGACGTCATCGACTTCATCAAGCGCGGCGCGAACGGTTTTATCGCCAAGGATGCCGCGCTCGAAGAGCTCACGCACACGATTCGCCAGGTCGCCAACGGCGGCGACGTCGTGCCCCCGCAGCTCACCGGCACCCTGCTCTCACACATCGCCAAGCAGGCCTCGGTACTGCGCAACACCCCCATGATGGCGTCGGTGCGCATGACGAAACGCGAGCAGCAGATCACGGATCTGATCGCCGAGGGACTGAGCAACAAGGAAATCGCGCAGCGGCTCAACATCGCGACCTACACGGTCAAGAGCCACGTGCACAACATTCTCGAGAAGCTCGCGCTGCACAGCCGGCTCCAGATCGCGGCCCACGCACATAAGAAGACGCCGCCGAAAGGCGACCGCCGGAAGTTCGTCCGCTAGAGCTAACCCGGAGGCGGGATTGTTCTCGACGGTACCGGCGGCGACCCTTTCGACGTGCGAGAGCTTTGGGCGTACGCGTATCGGGTGGTGCCGCCCCCGCCGGCTGACGGGCTTGGAAGAATTCGTCGGCTGCTCGATGCTGAGAACGCGATCGCATTTGAACACGCGCGTGCGTGGGCGGCACAGCTCATTCTGGAACAGCGCAGCACCCAGATCCTCGTGGTGTCCGACAATCCCACCCGGAGCGCCGCCGTCAATCACCGGCTCGAAGACGAGCTGCAGCGTCTCGACGCGGCATACCGGGTCACCGAGCCCGTCGCGATTCACAGCCGGCACTAGCTCCCCCCGGAGAATTAACCCCTCCAGCAGTCTGCCTGGAGGGGTTTTTCATCCCGCTGACGGATGCAACCGAGCCCGGTCGGGAGCGGAAATTACGGGCAACTCCCGATCACGAACCCAAACACGCGAGCGCCTCCCATGAAGGGCAGCAGCAAAAACCAGATCCGCGGCAAGATTCGGCAGGTCAAGGGCAAAGCGAAGCAGAAGATCGGCCGCGTTGCCCGCAACACCCGTCTCGAGGCTGAAGGTCTCGACGATCAAGTGGCCGGAACGATTCAAAACGTGGGCGGCAAGATCCAGAAGAAGCTGGAGGAGTAATGCGATTCGTCGCCTTGATGCTCATCGCCGGGGCGGTCGCGGGGTGCGCCCGCAACCCGGCTACGGGGCAGAACGAGCTGATGCTCGTCAGTGAATCCCAGGAAATCCGGATGGGGCAGCAGTACGATAGTCAGGTTGTCGCGGCCATCGGACTGTACCCCGACCCCGCCCTGCAGTCCTACGTGCAGACGCTGGGCGCGCGGCTCGCCGCGACGTCCGAGCGGCCCAATCTTCCGTGGACGTTCCGAGTCGTGGACGATCCCGCGGTCAACGCCTTCGCGGTGCCGGGGGGCTTCATCTACGTCACCCGCGGCATCCTGGCACACATGACCAACGAAGCGCAGCTCGCGACCGTGCTCGGCCACGAGATCGGTCACGTCACCGCGCGGCACACGGCGGCGCAGATGTCGAAGGAGCAGCTCGCCACGCTGGGACTGGTGGTCGGCAGTATCGCGAGCAAGCAGGTCGCGCAATACGCGGGCGTCGCGAGTCAGGCCCTCAGCGTCCTGTTCCTCAAATTCTCCCGGGACAACGAGAATCAGGCCGACGAGCTCGGCGTGCGCTATTCGAGTCGCGCAAACTTCGATTCGCGCGAGATGGCGAACGTGATGCGCCTGCTGGACAAGCTCTCGTCGGAAAGCGGCGGCCGCCTGCCGGAATGGCTCGCGACACACCCCGATCCAGGCAACCGGGTCGAGCACATCAACCAGCTGGTCGCGAAAAGTCAGACCGACTTCACCGGCGCGACCGTCAACCGCGCCGGATTCGAACGCCGGCTCGACGGCATCATGTTCGGGATGAACCCGCGCGAGGGCTTCTTCAAGGGCGGCGTGTTCTACCATCCGGACCTGCGCTTCAGCATGATGTTCCCCAGCGGCTGGCGGGTCATGAACAGCAAGCAAGCGGTCGCCGGGCAGAGCTCGCAGCAGGACGCGATCATCGAGCTGACGCTCTCGGAAGG
>DASTDR010000059.1:0-3550 GCA_035710265.1 Gemmatimonadales bacterium
ACCGTGATCGTGGGTACCTACGTCATCTTCCCGCCGTACCGTGTCACGCCTCCGGCCGGCGTGACCGATCTGAGCGAGTTCCCGCGCGCGCTCGTACTGGCGAGTCCGAGTACGGCGTGGCTGCACGCGTTTGCCATGGAGAGCAAAGAGCATATGCCGTGGATCGCCTCGATGCTGACCACGGCGGTCGCATTCGTCACCGTCCGTTACCGGTCGAGGGTGCTCCAGAATTCATCGTTGCGGAGTCTGTCGATGGCGCTGCTGGCGATCTCGTTCGCCCTGGTGGCGTTCGTGTCGTTGATGGGTATGTTCGTCAACAAGGTGGCCCCCCTGGACTAGGTGATCGGAGATGACCATGGCTACGACTGCTGTTTCGATGACATCGCGTGAGGCCAACGGCAGCGCGATGGCTGCGCTTCTGGGCGGGGGCATCGGCGCGTTTGCGATGGGCGCGGTGGTGCTTCTTAATGAAGCCGGCCTCTTTGTCGCGCCTACGCTGTATGCCCCAGCCGGTGGCGTGTCCGGCCGAACGACATTGGCGACGATCGTGTGGCTGATCGCGTGGGCCGTTCTGCACAATCGCTGGAAAGCACGCGAGATCGCGCCGGGCCGCGTTGGTGCGGTGACCCTGATTCTGATCGCGCTGGGTGTGCTGGGGACCTTTCCGCCCGTGTGGGGACTGCTGTAATCGCGAAGAGACTCTGAGTGTCGTTTCGTGTTCCCCCCGGTCGCGATTTGAGCAGAGAGGGTGGCCGACGTGTTCGAGCGAGCGGTGCACGACGAAGGCAGCGAGATCCCGCCAGGGCTCAACGGGCTGTCTTCCATTGATGCGCGCCGCCTGCTGGGGGAGGTCGGCCCGAATCGGTGGGTGAAGCAGGACCGCTTCGCGCGGGTTCGAGAGGTCGTCAGCCTTCTCCTCGACCCGATGGCCGTCATGCTAATCATCGCGGCCGTCGTCTACTTGCTGCTGGGCGAGACGCGTGACGCCGTCGTGCTCGCGCTCGCCCTGATACCGGTCCTGGGCGTCGACGTCTTGCTCGAGGCGCGGTCGCGCGCGGCGCTCGAAAAGCTGGCCCGCGCCGCCGCACCGTTTGCCGATGTCGTCCGCGACCGGCACGTCGTGTCGGTGCCGCTCGAGGACGTCGTACCCGGCGACCTGCTCGTCCTCCGTGAGGGGCACGTCAACGCCGCCGACGGCGTCGTCCGTTGGGCCGCGAACGTGGCGATCGACGAATCCTCTCTGACGGGCGAATCCGAGCCGCAGTCAAAACGCGAATGGCCATCCACTCCGGGCGAGGCGCCGCCCGACGCGAGGTTCTTTGCCGGATCTCAGGTGGTGGCCGGTCATGGGTTCGGCCAAGTGGCCACGACCGGCGCGGCGACCCAGTACGGCGGCATCGCCGCTCTCGTTTCGCGAACGGCATCCTCAGCCAGTCCACTGCAGCAAAAGGCTGGCGTCCTGGTGCGGCGCCTCAGTGTCGTCGCGGTGATGGTAGCCGTGGCGCTGTTCGGGCTGAGCCTCGCACGGGGTGAGCCCTGGACGCGGGCGTTGCTCGGCGCCGTCAGCTTGGCGATGGCCGCGATCCCCGAAGAATTTCCAATCGTCCTGACCCTCTTTCTGTCCGCAGGGGCGTGGCGGTTGGCGTCGCGCGGCATGCTCGTGCGCCGGCTCGCCAGCGTGGAGACGCTCGGGGCGACGACGGTGATCTGTACGGACAAGACAGGTACGCTGACGCGCGGCGAGTTCCAGATGACCGAGCATCGTGTGCTGGAGCCTGGCCTGTCGGACCACGATTTCCTGGAGGCTGCCGTACTCGCCTGCGAGCGTCATCCGACCGATGCGATGGAACGGGCGATCGGTGCTTATGCAGAAACCCGCGGGGTATCAACGACCAATCTCGAGGGCCGTTGGGTGCTGGTTAGAGATTACGACTTCGATGCCGTGGGCAAGCACATGTCGCACGTCTGGCACGCGCTGGACGGAGACGAGACGTACATGGTTGCCGCAAAAGGCGCCGTCGAAGGGATTCTGGCACACAGTCGGTGTGACGAAAGCGAGCGCCGCGCCGTCTTGGCGGCGAACGGCCAGATGGCTGCGCAAGGGCTGCGCGTACTCGCGCTTGCCGGAAGGCGGATGAATCAGCTGGGAGCGGGCCGGGATGAGGATGAACGCGATCTGACGGTATATGGGCTGCTCGGCTTCCAGGATCCCCTGCGCCCCGAGGTGCCCAGGGCGGTGGCCGAGTGCCAGCACGCCGGTATTCGGATCACGATGATCACCGGTGATCATGCGCTGACGGCGCATGCCGTCGCCGAGATCGCCGGAATTCTTCATGAGGATGACCTGATCGTCACGGGAGACGAACTGACCGCGCTCAGCGACGTCCAGCGCGTGGCGCGGATTCGGCGCGCCGCGATATTCGCGCGGATCAGCCCTGAACAGAAGTTTCTGATCGTCGATGGTCTGAAGAGCGCCGGTGCCATCGTCGCGATGACCGGTGACGGCGTCAACGATGCTCCGGCCCTTCGTCGCGCTGATATCGGCATCGCCATGGGTCAGCGAGGGACCGATGTGGCCCGCGCCACGGCGGACCTCGTCCTCCTCGACGACAACTTCGCATCGATTGTGGCCACCGTTCGCGAAGGTCGCCACATCTTCCAGAACATTCAGCGCGCGTTCCTCTACTTGATCGCGTTTCATATTCCGATCGTCGTGCTGGCGATCGCGGCGCCCTTGATTGGGATGCCGTTAGTACTCTTGCCGATTCATCTCGTCTGGCTGGAGCTGATCGTCCATCCGGTATCGGCAATTGTGTTTCAAGCAGAACCGGCCGCAGCGGACATCATGAGCCGTCCACCACGCGATCCAGCCGCGCCCCTGTTGCCACGTGCGGCTGTGATACCGTCGGCGGTCTCCGGAGCCGTGCTGGCCGTGACGAGCTTCGCCATGTACTGGTGGCTTTGGCCGTCGCTCGGCGAGGCACAGGCGCGCGCCCTTTCCCTCATCGTGCTGATCGCCGGCTACCAGACGCTCGTCTTCGCGGAACGCCTGGCGCTACCCACGCTCGCCGTTGAACGGATTCCGCGGACGCTGGTCTTCTGGACGGTCTGGGCCGCCAGCGCCGTCAGCCTGCTACTGATCATTTATGTCCCCGCGGCGGCCGGGATGTTCAGAGTCGAGCCACCCTCGGGTGCACACGCTGCCGTCGCGGTCCTGTTGGGCGTACTCGCGGTCGGGTGGCGGCTGATCGTGAGAACTCGTAGGCGCATGCCGGTCACTTAGGAGCTCTTGTCGATCGAACCTTGAGGAGTCCTACTGTTGTCACTCGGAGCGCGCGAGCCAGGGATGAGACTGAACTGCGAGTCGGGCGGTCTGCGGTGCGCTGCATCACTCTTCCGACCGACAGACATGCCAGGCGTGCTGGCCCCGTGTGTCGTGATGGCCCATGGATTCACCGGAACCAGGGATCAGCGTCGACTCGACGCGGATCGCACTCTGGGGGAGTTCATTGTCCGGCGGTCACGTCATCAATCTGGCCGCAGAGGACCC
>DASTDR010000060.1:0-3031 GCA_035710265.1 Gemmatimonadales bacterium
TCGGACGGGAGTTCCGCCGTGGAATCGGGCGAGCCATCGGCCCGGATGCTGATCGTGACCTGCCAGTCCTCCGTGCTCACCTTCCAGGCCTCGTCTTCCTTGACGAGACGAACGGAGCCCGCGGCCGTGCCTTCCTGCACGCGCGCGGTGAGCTCCAGCGTCGCTTCGCGGCCGTCCAACTGGACGCCGGTGATCTGCGCACCTTCGGGGTAGAAGGCGCGGGCCGCCTGGAGGGTCTCGGCCGCATGGGGAGCGCTCAGCTCTTTTGCCCTCTCCCGCGAGACGAGCGTCGTCAACCTGGCGAGGTCGCCGCCTGACATCGCCTCCCGATAGCTCTCGTAAACCTGCCGCACCGCATCCTCGTCCCGGACGGCGGGAGCGGTCGTCTGGCCGCACGCCGGGACAATCGCGAGCGCCAGCAGGAGAACGGGGAAACGGACGCGCATGCCTTCCCTATCGGCGCCACGGTTTGATCGATTTAGCGGCCAGGTGACAATTGGGTAACACGACAACTCTATGTTGCCCACATGTCTCACACCGAGGGGTTCCAGATGAACAGAATGGCGACGGGATCGCTCGCGGTTCTGGCGGCGTTCGTTTCAGCGGGTCCGCTGCTGGCCCATCATTCGCTGGCGAGTTTCGACACCCAGACGGCCGTCCGGGTGAAGGGAACGATCGCGCAGGTCCACTACATCAATCCTCACAGCTTCATCTATGTAGACGAGAAACGCGAGGATGGACAGATCGTTCGCCGGTGGGCCGCCGAAGGTCCCTCACTTCTTCAACTCAACCGGCAGGGCTTTGCCAAGGATGCGCTGAAACCTGGCGACCTCGTCGAAGTGTGCGGGTACCTGCCCAAGGAAGCCCTCTCGTGGCAGATTGCCAGCGCTGACCCGACTGCCGCCAGCCTGGCGGGCCGGCTGCTCAATGCCGAAGTGCTGACGATGCCCGATGGAACCCAACGGAGTTGGGGCGATTATGGAGTGCACAAGTGCTTTGCGCCCGGCTACACCGATCAGCATTCGTCGAGGTGATGTGCGCCAGCGCGTGCGTCGAGCCCGGTTCAGTACTGCCTGAACGTCAGGTTGAATCGCCCGCCGCCGCACACTGCAGCCGGCGAGGTGTGCGGGATGATGCGGGACACGCCGTGATAGCGGAGCCGAGAGGGACCGCCGAAGACGAACGCGTCGCCTGATTCGAGCAGCAGCGTCTCGACCGGATCCCGCCGCTTGACGCCGCCGAACAGGAATCGCGCCGTGTCGCCAAGCGAGATGGACACGACCGGCTTTCCTGACTCGAGCGACGCTTGGCTCTCGTCCTTGTCCTGGTGCAGTCCCATGCGGCCGTCGTCGCCGTAGAAATTGATCAAGCAGATGTCGGGCCTGCAGACGAACCCGGCTTCGAGCGCGAGAGACGAGGCGAGCGCAACCCAGTCATCAGGTACGGGCTTCACGGGCGCGTCATCGTGATCGGCGCGGGTGGATTCGTACGTGTAGGTGAGCGGATTCCAGTGGCGGCCCAGGCACGTCATCCGCACTCGCATCTTGCCGCCGCCGCGAACCGTTGGTGTGTATCCACCCGAGGGACCGTCCAGGATCGCGCGGCACTGTCCTGCGAGCCGCACTTGATCGTCGAGTGACAGCCAGTTCTTGAGCCAGAGCGCGCCCGGCGCGACCTGGACGGGCTCGCGCCGACGAGGAAGCTCGGCGAGGAGGCGGGACATCGTGGACATTATGCCCGCCCGGACTCGACGTCGCTCAGTCGTAGAATGAAAACACGGCGTTCACACGCTGTCGGAGACGCGGCAGCACGGTCGATCGGACGACCTGGCCTCTCTCGAACGACCGCGATGGGGTGTCCGCCGCAGTCAGATTCACCACATCGACTGTGCGGGCAACCGGGTCAACCAGCCAGCACTCCCGCACGCCGTAAGTTTTGAACCACGCCACCTTCATCGTGCAATCGTGTCGCCGCGTGGCCGAGGACAGCACCTCGACCACGAGGTCCGGGGCCCCCCAGATCCGCTCCTTGCAGATCCCGACCCTCGCCTCCGAGACGAACACCACGTCCGGCTGCACGATCAGGTGCTGTTGCCGGTCGAGCACCACGTCCACGGGCGAGATGACGACGCGGCCGGTCCCGCACCGGCGCACGTGATCGCTGAGCAGTTCGTAGATGCGTCCAACCACCACCTGGTGCGCGTACCCGGGCGCGGGCGGTTCACGCAGGATCCCGTAGGCCAGTTCCCGGGGGCGCGTGGTCTCCTCGCCGCCGAGATACTCCCTCACCGTCATCCTCTCGGACATGATTCCCTCGACGACGACGTTGCCATCGTCCGAGCGGGGATGTCAAGGCAGCCGCGCCGCGATCACCTGAGTCGAGCAAGAGAGATCATCGCGTGACCAGTTGATACAGTCCACACTAGGGGGTCCGATCCCGTATCTGAATCCCCGACGTGGTCCCGCGACGATGCAGGATCCCGGCAAACACGATCAGCGAAGCTCCCTCTTGCTCAGTGGAGCGGGTGGTCACGACCTCCCAGCTGAGGCCGGTTCGACTCGCGATCTCGTTCAGAGTCTGGAGAACCGTCTTACCTCGCGTGAACCTGACGGACACGTAGTCCCCAGCCTGCTCGGGCGTGACACGCCGGCTGCCCACAATTCCGCCACTAGGGTCGACGCTGGGATCGATCGCCTTGAACATCTTCCGAAGCGCAGTCTCGACGCCAACCACGTCCACGTCGCTCACCATCAGAGGCTGATCGAGGAACGGAGCGCGCCTCGCTACGGGACGAATGACGACGACGCCATCCATCAGTCCCGCCTTGTAGTCACGATGGCTTTCGTTGAACGCTTCTATCACGATGTCGAGCGGGATCATCTCGTCGCCACGGATACTCTGCCACTCTGGCATCGTCCGTGGCTCGCTGTCACTCCCGTAGATCTCCAGCCCGACGAGGACGGAGGCATGCGCGAGAAGCATGGCAAACTCGACCGGGCGCCCGCGCGCCGCAGACGCCAATGCCGCAGGT
>DASTDR010000061.1:0-2930 GCA_035710265.1 Gemmatimonadales bacterium
GGGTTCGGAACGGCGTTCGGTCTCAACCCCTGCTGGATCGTCGACGGGGGCTGTGAGTTCATGGGGACCGGATCACGCCATTGCTGCTGCAAACCGGAATCCGCGGAGAATCTCTACTTCCGCTCGAGCCGCGAGCAGTTCTGCGAGCACGAGGGTGGGAGCATTCTTACCGGGCCCTGCGAGAGCACCTGCGAGGAAATCTGCACGAAATTGGGCGCAGTCCCAGTCACGTGGGGCCGGCTCAAGGCCAGGTACTGAGTGCCGCGGGGGGAGACCTGACCAGCCCATGCACATGACCGAATCCGAGTGGTTGGACTGTCCCGATCCGCAGCCCATGCTCGAGTTCCTCCGCAGCAAGGCGAGCGATCGCAAGGTGAGGCTCTTCGCGGTGGCCTGCTGTCGGCGGATCTGGCCGAGTCTGGAGCACGAGGAGTTCCGCGACGCGGTGCGGACGGCGGAGCTGTTCGCGGATGACCTCGTCGGCCGGGACGAGATGTTGCAGGCCCATGAGAAGGCACGCGCGATCTTCGCCACGCTGCACGGCAAGGACAACGGCCCCGGCGCCGCGCTGACGGCCTCCGGCTTCCAGAGCCCTCCGAAGTCCTTCCTGCAGCGGGTCGCCGACGCCCTCGACGATCCATGGTGGGAGGACGAGTTCGACAAGGGCGATCCTCTCGCCCCCGCTCTCGTCACGGCGAGGCACGCGGCACGGGCCGCAGCGGATCTACAGGACCAGAGGTGCGTCCTCGATGCCCCCGCCACGATCGCCGAGCACCGGGAGCAGACAGCCCTCGTCCACTGCCTCTTTGGAAACCCGTTCCGCCCGCGACCGGTGCGCGGCGCGTGGCTGACCCGAGAGACGGGGGCCCTCGCCGATGGCATCTATGCGGAGCGCGCTTTCGACCGCATGCCTCTCCTGGCCGACGCCCTCGAAGCCTCGGGATGCACGAACGCCGACCTGATCGAGCATTGCCGGTCGGGTCGGCAGCACGCTCGCGGCTGCTGGGTCGTGGATCTGCTGCTGGGCAAGGGCTGAGCCCAGGGCAGCACTCCAAGCCGCAAGGAGCGAACGCATGGCCGCGACGGAGAATTGGGATACCTTGGAATGGACATCCGTGCGGCGAGGTGTCGAACGCAAAGTCATTCTCACCGACGCGACGACGTTACAGCTCATCCGCTTTCAGCCTGGTCACGATATCAATCCGCACGCGCACGATTACGAGCAGGTGGCCTATATTCTCTCTGGCACCCTCGACTATTTTGTGGCGAACGAAAAGGGCGACATGGTCGCGCACCGCATGGTGGCGGGCTCTACACTCGCCATCCCGGCCGGCGCTCGCCATTACGCCCAGAATGTAGGGTCCGAGCCGGTCCTCAATCTTGATATTTACCCGGTGCGGCGTCCCGAACTCTCGCCGCGCACGAAATGAGGTGCGTGTGCCACCTAACAGCGCGTTGTTGACCGCGCTGCGCGCTCGTCCGGCGCGGCACAACCGTCAGTACGCTGGGCATACAGGGGGGCACGTGAAACGAATCCTCTTGCTCCTTGCATTCATCGTGCCGTCTCTGTGCGGCGCGCAGACGGCGTCGGAGCGGCTCGAGCGGCTGGCGGCGGAGCAGACCGAGCGCCTCCTCGATCTCTTCCCGGTGAGCGAGATCTTCAGCCGCGGCGCGGGGCCGAGGCAGGACCGGGTGGAGCTGAGCCTGTCGGAGGAGCACCGCGAGCGGCAGCGCGCGTTCCAGCGCTGGGTGCTGAAGGAGCTGGAGGGAATCTCGCGGTCGGAGCTCGGGCCGAGCGAGAAGCTGACGCACGAGCTGCTGGCATGGCGCGCGAGTACCTCGCTCGACTGGCTGTCGACGCCGTTCTATCAGCACACCGCGTTCATTCATCTGAACGGCGGCCTGGCGTTCGGGCTCATACAGGTGGTCAACCGCCAGCCGATGCGCACCGAGGCGGACTATCGCGCCTGGTTCCGGCGGCTGCAGCGCTATGTTCCGTTCATCGATGACGTCGGACGCGTGATGCGCGAAGGCGCGGCGGCGGGGATCACCACGCCGCGGGTCATCGCCGAGCGCACGCTGAGCCAGCTCGACGCTCTCGCACCCGAGGACGTGACGAAGAGCTCGCTGTGGAAGCCGATGACGAGCTTTCCGGCGTCGATCGATGCCGCGACGCGCGCGAGCCTCGAGGCCCACTACTGGGCGATCCTCGCGGACGACGTGTTCCCGGCGATCCGGCGGCTTTCGACTTACGCGCGCAACGACTACCTGCCGAAGGCGCGCACGACGGACGGCTTCAGCGCGCTGCCGGGCGGAGACCGGATGTACCGCTTCGCGGCTCGCTACGAGACGACCACCGACCTCACGCCGGACGAGATCCACGAGCTCGGCCTCAAGGAAGTGAAGCGCATCCAGGCGAGCTACCTCGCCGCTGCGGAGAAGGCCGGCCTGAAGGGCAAGATCGGCGACGTGGGGCGCGCGTTGCGCGACGATCCGAAGCTCCACCCGTTCACCACCGGCGAGCAGGTGATCGAGCATCTCGACCGCATCCACGCGCGCATCGTGCCGCAGCTGCCGAAGCTCTTCGGCCGCATGCCGAAGGCCGCGTTCGAGATCCGGCTCACCGACCCCACCCTCGCGGCCACCGCGCCGGCGCAGTACTACTTGCCGACCGACGACGGCGGCCCGGGAATCTTCTACATGCCGGTGCCCAATCCGCGCCGGGTGTCGACCGTCGCTCTCGCCGCGCTGCTCGCGCACGAAGGCATGCCCGGCCATCACTTCGAGATCGGCATCAAGCTCGAGAACAAGGCGCCGGAGTTCCGACGCCGGCTGGGGGTGAACGCGTACGGCGAAGGCTGGGCCCTGTATGCCGAATCGCTCGGCCACGAGCTCGGCCTGTACGACAACCCGATCGATCTCCTCGGCCG
>DASTDR010000062.1:0-5387 GCA_035710265.1 Gemmatimonadales bacterium
GATGCCATCAAAGCCGTTGCGCACATCCTCATCGACGCCGAGGATGCCGCGGACGTCCATTCCAGCCTCGAGCGTCGCCGACACGGAGCGCAACTGGATCTTGCGCGCTTGGGCGACCGCCGCGACGCCGGCGGTCAGGCAACTCGCGAGACCGGCCAGAACGATCTCCACCGGGGTCGCCGCGTTGTCCTCGGCGGCGAAGATTTCGGGATGGTCGGCATCGAAGGCGAACTTTGCGGCCTCGAAAGCCACTTAAGTTTCCGACGCGCGCTTATGGGGCGTGGCACCTGGCCGTTCCCCGCCGGCGCTTCAGCCTCGCGCCGACAAAGCGTAGCATGGTAGGCGAGGAGGAACTATGGCTGGCCTATCCGAGCCGGCCGGGCGGTGGTCATCGCGTAGCTCACGGCCGTGAGACGTGCAGCCGGTGGCTAATGGCTGGTGCCTCACCGCCCTCGTATCGGACGCTTTGTAACGAGGAAGCAAGGCCATGGAGCGCTGGAGTCTGGAAGCCGACTATTTCACTGCTTGCAACTGCGACTGGGGTTGTCCCTGCAACTTCAACGCCCGGCCAACAGAGGGCCGTTGCATGGGTTGGGGAGCATGGAACATTCTGTCGGGCAGGTTCGGAGCAACCACGCTCGAAGGCACACGCCTCGCGCTGTACTACAGCTTTCCGGGCCCGGTGGAACAAGGCAACGGCACGGCCTGCGCCTATGTGGACCGCGGTGCCAGCGCCGAGCAGCAGCGGGCGCTGGAAACGATCGGTACGGGGAAGGCCGGTGGTGGCATCTTCCAGCTATTCGGGCAGCAGCTCGTCACGCGCTGGCTGCCGACGAAGGCTGTCGATATGACGTTCGAGTTGCACAGCGGCGTCGGCCGGGTACAGATTGGGGAAATCGGCGAAGCGGAAAGCGAGCTGCTCAGTTATCCGGACGGCAGCACGATCCGACCGCAGGTGCAGCTCCCGCACGGCATTGAGTACAAGTCCGGCCTGATGACGAACGCCAAGCGCTGGCGCTGGCGCGACGAGGAGCTCCTCGCCGCCTACGCGAACAAGTACGGCGCAGTGGCGCGCGTTCGCTTCACCGAGGAAGGCTGCGTGGGTTGAGCCGCGCGGCTCGCGTCTGCGCGGAGAACGAAGTCGATGCGCTGGAGGTATTCGTCCTCGTGGACAACGTCAACAACAGCCCGTCCCCCAATCCGACGGACGTGCTGCCCGAGTGGTCAGCGCTACTCACGGGCGGCAAGCTGCGCTCCCTGGCCGGATCGAACATCTGTTGTGCGCATCACGCAACGATGGACGGCAGGAGGCGTACGCCGCTGTTCAGGACACCGGGAGCGTTCTCGTAAAGGAGGCCGGCATGCCGACCTTACTGCGCCTCATGCTCCAGCGCGACCGGGCGGTCGTCGCGTTGTGCCTGGCGGCCGTCGTCGCGCTCGCCTGGCGTTGGCTCGCGCCGCACGCCGGCATGGAGATGGAGCCAGATTTCGGCTTCCTCGCGGCGATGTGGTGGATCATGATGATCGCGATGATGCTGCCAAGCGCGGCGCCCATGATTCTGCTCTTCGGCGCGGCTTCCGGGCACCAGCAGACGCGCAGGCCCTACCTGTCGACGCTGCTTTTCGCGGCGGCTTACCTCGCTGTCTGGGGCGCATTCAGCCTGGCCGCTGCAGGATTGCAATGGTGGATCGAGTCGCGCATCGAGCCGGTGATGGCCCAGGGGCTGTCGAGCCGCTGGGCGAGCGGCGCGCTACTCCTCGGCGCGGGGGTCTATCAGCTCACCCCGCTCAAGGATGCGTGTCTGCGCCAGTGTCAATCGCCGCTCGGCTTCCTGATGAGCCGGTGGCGGCCGGGATGGCGCGGCGCTTTCGTCATGGGCGTCCAGCATGGTGTTTACTGCGTCGGCTGCTGCTGGATGCTGATGACGCTGCTCTTCGTCGGCGGCGTGATGAATCTATGGTGGGTGGTCGGCATCGCCTTGTACGTGTTTCTCGAAAAGGTGGTGCCCGCCGGGCCGTGGCTCAGCCGGGCGCTGGGCGCGGCGCTCATATTGGGCGCGGTCGCCCTAGCCGTGCCGCTACTCTTCAGTTACACGTAAGGAGGAAACCATGGCCTGGAACATCAAGGGGACGATGATCGAGTTGTGCAGCTGCCGGGCGCTTTGCCCGTGCTGGCTCGGCCCAGACACCAAGCCAGATCAGGGCTGGTGCTCCGGCGCCATCGCCTACGACATTAGCGAGGGCAGCGTTGAAGGCGTGGATGTCGCCGGCTGCAAGGCGGTGTTGACCGCCGAGTGGCCCGGAAATTTCTTCGGCGGCAAAGGCAAGGCGCGCCTCTACCTTGACTCAGGCGCGAGCGTTGATCAACGGCGTGTGCTCGAAGCGGTGTTCTCGGGAAAGAAGGGTGGGCTGTTCGAGGGACTGCTGGGTGCAGTGGTGTCGGACTGGCTGCCGGCGAAAACGGTGCCGATCGCGCTCCGGCGCGGCGACTCGCTGGCGATCTCGGTCGGCGATGTCGGCAAAGCAACGATCGCCTCGTTCCGCGATCAGGCCGGGAAGGCCGCCAGCGTGCAGGGCACCGCGGCGCAGGGAGCGTTTCAAAGCGCAAGCATGGAGATTGCGAGCTGCAAGGAAACGCGCTGGGCCGATCCCGACATGCGCGCGTGGCAAGGCGACTCCGCCACAATTCACCGGGTGAGCTGGAACGGCTAATGACCAGCTAAAGGCTTTTGCGACGCGGCTCGGCCGTTCCGCTCAACCTAGGCATTGGGCAATCGAAGGTACTGGCTCACAGTCCGGATTGAATTGAATCCTCCCTCGAATCAGGAGTTCTGATATGACCGACCTGTCAGCTGTTTCGGCCGCTGTTGGTGAATTGCGTTCGACATTTGCGGGCGGTCTCCTCCAGTCGACCGACGCCGGCTATGACGAGGCGAGGAAAGTTCATAACGGACTCATCGACAAGCGGCCTGCTCTGATCGCGCAGTGCCGGGGCCTCGCCGATATCGTGGACGCTATCCAATTCGGGCGGACGCAGAAGCTTGAAGTCGCGGTTAAAGGGGGCGGTCACAACGTGGCGGGGCGCGCAACGATTGACGGTGGCGTAGTGATCGACCTGTCGCTGATGAAGGGCATCCATGTCGATCCCAAGGCCCGCACTGCCCGCGCGCAAGGGGGCCTCACGTGGAAGGAGTTCAACCGTGAAACCCAGCTGCATGGTCTCGCAACGACGGGAGGCGTAGTCTCGACGACGGGCATTGCGGGCCTCACGCTCGGAGGCGGCCTCGGCTGGCTCATGGGCAAGCACGCTCTCGCCCTAGACAACCTCGTCTCGGTCGACGTCGTCTTGGCAGATGGCAGAATCCTCACCGCCAGCAAGGAGGACAACGCAGACCTGTTCTGGGCGCTCCGCGGCGGCGGCGGCAACTTCGGCGTGGCGGCCTCCTTTGACTATCGCCTGCATCCCGTCGGACCCATGGTCACCGGCGGTCTCATCGCCTACCCATTCAGCGAGGCCTGGGATGTGCTCCGGTTCTTCCGCGATGTGACGGCGTCGCTTCCCGATGAGCTCACGGTGTTTGCGGGTCTAATTCATGCCCCCGATGGATCGGGCACGAAACTGGTAGGACTCGTGGTCTGCCACTGCGGCCCGCTCGGCGACGGCGCGGCTGGGACCCAGCCGATCAAGACGTTCGGCGCACCCGCCATCGACGTCATTGGCCCGATGCCCTACTCCCAAGTCAACGCCATGCTGGATGCTGCCTTTCCTCGCGGCGCGCTCAACTACTGGAAATCAAGCTTTCTCTCCAGCCTGAGTGACGATGCGATTCGCACGATAATCGATTGCTTCGCTAAGTGCCCGACGCCGATGGGTCAGTTGTTACTCGAGCACTTCCATGGCGCGGTCACGAGAGTTGGCGTCACCGATACTGCATTTCCACACCGCGCGCCGGGCTACAACCTGATCGTGCTCTCGGAATGGATGCATCCGAAAGACAACAACCTCTGCACCGCTTGGGCTCGGGATTCCTACAACGCGATGCAGCCGTACATGGGCTCTGGCCGGTACGTGAACTATCTTGGAGACGACGAACCCGGCGATCCGGTCGCTGCTGCCTACGGACCGAATCATCGACGACTACAGCAGCTCAAGGCGAAATACGATCCCGAGAACTTCTTTCACATGAACCAGAATATCCGTCCGTTGTCGTGACGCCGTTCGGCAAGGACGCGAACGCGTTAGCCTGGAGGAGATGAATGAGGCACGACCGGCCGTAGGGTATCTGGATGGCTGAGCGGACGAACTTCGTCCTCGCGGTCTGCTATTCGCTGCGCCATCGCTTGCGGCCTCGCAGCCATACGGGGGAGGGATTTCCGCCACTGGATGACCTCGTCGGCTCGCATGCGGCCGCCGCCGATTAGCGGCACGACGGGGAACATGCGGACGATGTCGGCGAGCGTGCCGAATAGGGCGTCGCCCGGACCGAACATCGCGCTCGGGCGGACAATCGTGGCGCTCGGGAACGCCTGTCTAACTACGAGTTCGCCGCGGCCGCGCGCACGAATGTAAGCAGACCGCGACTGCGGATCGGCACCGATCCCGGAGACGAGCACGAGCCGCGCGACGCCGGCAGCAGCCACCTCCTGCGCGACCGTCTTAGCGCCTTGCTCATGCACCGACTCGAAAGTCACGCCGGCCTTCTCGACATAGGCGGAAACGGCGTTGACGACGGCGTCAACCCCGGCCACGGCGGCGGCGACCGACGCTTGGTCGCGCACGTCGGCGCGGAAGACCGTGACTCGATCCAAATCAGCCGTCTGCAGGACACTCCGCGCCCGATCGGGAGAGCGGACTGCGATGCGCAGTGTTGCTCCTTCGGCGGCGAGACGCCGCACGAGCCGCCGGCCGAGGAAGCCCGTGCCGCCGAACACACTGACCGTGGTCACGGCGGACTAACCCTGGTCGTCGAAAGCTTGCGAGAGCATCACTACAACAATCATCTGTCAATTCGCGCTAAGAGCTCTTCCCGCTCACAGCTTGTAGCCGAACTTGCACGTGCACTGAGCTTTGCGAAAACCCCTATCAAAGGTAGGGTTCACGTGCTGGATCTGGTGCAAAGTCTTCACAACCCTACAAGGCAAGTGGTTAAACACGACGCGCGGTAATGCGAAAGGTCATATCGGCTTTCAGAGCGCGCGCATACTTAACACATGGCGCGCATGGTCAAGTGCATCAAGCTCGGACGTGAGACGGAGGGGCTCGATTTCCCGCCCTATCCCGGCGAGCTCGGCAAGCGCATCTTCGACAACGTGTCGAAAGAAGCGTGGAGGCTGTGGCTCGAGCACCAGAAGATGCTAGTGAACGAGAACCGGCTCAACCTCGCCGA
>DASTDR010000063.1:0-2326 GCA_035710265.1 Gemmatimonadales bacterium
CTGGCAGCGGACTGGGTATCGGCCTGTACCAGGCGGCGCGGCTTGCGGAGGCGACCGGCTATCGCCTCGAGCTCGAGACCAACCAGGACGGCCGAGTCTGCTTCGTCCTGCAGCACGAGGAGGGTCAGGGCAGCACCCCGGCGGCCACCATGCGCCCGTAGAGCACACCGACCGGGATCCAGACCAGGAGATCGTCGTACTCGCCCCCCGGGGCGCTGGGCGGATCTGGCACACGGCCCACGAACAGCGGATTCGCGTCGAGGTTCTGCGCTTCGTTCGCCCCGTGCGGAAGTGGGCCATTCTTGCCGGTGGAGAACACCACCGCGACGACGGTGTGCTGGTTGGTAACGGCGGTATTCGGATCGCAAGCCACGGCGGACGCCACCGCCGGCCCGGCGCTGCAAACAACCAGATCGGCGGGTTTTTGCGACATGCTCCAGGCGGCCTCCGCGCCGTGCTGCCGCGTGAACCGCGCCGGTCCTGTGCCCCATTGTGTGGCGGAAACCGCATACCGGATCCGGTTGCCCCACGCGTCCAAGCCGAACCCGACGCCGTCGGTCGGCTGGAAGCCGATGGTTTTCGCGGGCAGGAACCCGGCGTAGGTCGCGGTGCACGGCGCTACGCCGCCACCGGCTTCCTCGCCGCTCGTGATTGCGGGGCACGGCAGCCGCCCGTTCACCAGGGAGAATGCGAGCAAGAGCTCTTTCGCTTCCTCTAGCCTGCGCTGCGTGTCGTTGCGGTTCCGCGTTTCGAAATGTGCGCCCAGGCCGAACAGGGTCGAGCTGAGCAGAATGCCTATGATGGCGAGCACGACCGCGAGCTCGGTGAGCGTGAAACCGCGGCGAGCGCGTCTCACGGATTTGCGTCCACGACCACGATGCGATCGTTGAATGCGGAATTCACCGCACGCTGCTCGAAATTCAGGTCAAGATCGGCGTTGGCGCCTTCCACAAAATCGGCGAGCGTGCCGTTCGGCCGTGGGTTGCCGTCCAGGCTGCGGCCGGCGAGGATCAGGATGGCGCGCTGCTTGCCTGCGGGGACGAGATTCGCGACGTGCAGACAGGTGCTGCACGAGCGCGGTGGGGCTGCGCTCGCGGCATGGCTCTGTGTAAGAGCGTAGTAGAGCAGCCGGTACCACTCGTTACGCACGAACCAGCCGCTAACCGGCGCTAAGGGGTCAAGCAGAGCATGATCCCCAATTACGGCGCGGTCGATGCGGATGCGAAACTGCGCGCTCGCCCCCCAGCCCATCGCATCGATGTTGGGGAGCGTGGCGCCAAAGGTAACGGTCACCGAGCCTGCCGGCTTGTCGGCGACGGCGCCGTCGTTCATCTCAACCAAGTAGGTAACCGGCTGCGGCTGCCATGGATCCAGGAGAGCGCTGCTGCGCGCCGAGACCTCCAGCTTCTCCGGATCGAGCGCGCGCAGCCCCATCGCGACGTTCGTGAACGTGGCGCTCATCTCGATGCGGATCGGCCGCCAGGGCTCGACCTCGCTCTCGCCGTATTCCCCTTCGCACTGCCGCACGTCCGAGCTCTCCCAGACGCAGGTCTGCGACGCGATGTGTCCGTAGCCGAGCACCTCGGTGGCATCCGCGGGCGTCGCCGCGTAGCCTACGAGCGAGGGCAGACAGCGCGGCCCGCTGCAGCTCCGAGTTTGATTGAAGGGAAGCAGACCCTGCAGCGCACCTGCGCTGCCGCGGAAGCTCGACGTCCCGGGGTCGCCGAAAGGCGCGGCGAACGGATACACCGCGTGCTCGGCGCTCAATCCCCACGTGGGCGTGGCATAGACGCGTTTCAGTTCGGGGACTACGTCGCGCTCGATGCGTTTGGCGATCGCCGCTTCGAGCGCGGGCATGAGATCGGCCGCGCCGATCGCGATCACCTGGTCGTTGAACACCTGATTCGTGGCGTTATCTACAACGCCCGACCGGAACGCGCTCGCGGTGTAACACTCGAGATAATCGCGCGGGTTGGGCGGTATGACCGGCACCGGGAACTGCACGCGCGCGACGCAGCCGGCCGCGAGTTGGCTCGATGTCGGCGCGCTGTTCAGCGCGGCTCCCGGGGCGATGAGGAGCGCGATCACCGGCCGGCCGTCCAGCGTGAGCTGGCCCGGAGTATTCGAGTTGATCTTCAGTGTGGCGCTGCTGTTCGGGAGGTGCCATCCCGGCGACACCACATACCAGACTTGCCGCCCGGACGCGTCCAGCGTCTGGGGTAAGCCGAGCGTTCGCCAGGGCAGCCAGCCGATCGGGTTGGCGCAGCTTCCGGCGGCCCGGCCCTCGTTCCGCGAGCCCACATCGCCCCAGGCCTGCGGACAGGGT
>DASTDR010000064.1:0-4103 GCA_035710265.1 Gemmatimonadales bacterium
ACGCGCTGCCACCGATCGCGGCATCGCTCCTCGCGCTGTTCGAATACTGGGAGGCGCCAGACGCGGTCGATCGGAGTCTTGCGGAGCCGAATTACGGACGCCCCGCCGAAGCACAGGTGAAATGGGAGAGCCGCCACGGCCGACCGCTTCCAGATTCGTCCCGCTGAGCCGACCGACGTCGCCGCGGTACACGCGATCGAGCAGCGCGTGTTCGCCGATCCGTGGTCCACGCAGGACTTTCGCGACTGCGTCTCGTTCGCGTTGTTCCTGATCGCCGAAGAGCAGGGCAAAGTCGCCGGCTACATCGTCGCGCTGGACGCGGCCGACGAGGGAGAGATCCTCAACCTTGCCGTCGCCGAGGCCGGCCGGCGTCACGGGTTGGGACGTGCCCTGGTTCAGGCGATCCTCGAGGCGCTCACGGAGCGGGGCGTCCGCCAGGTCTACCTGGAGGTGCGAGAGTCGAACGCCCCGGCCCGGGCCCTCTACGAGGCGTTCGGATTCCGCGAGGTAGGGCGTCGCAAGGCCTATTACCGCCGGCCCGTGGAGGACGCCATCGTTCTCAGACTTCAAGCATAACTTCGGTACACGTGGCGTATCTTTGATTGACAGAACGACTTGCGATTTATATAGTGTTGGGCACCCTTGGACCCAAACCCGCATAATTGCTGGAGGTTGTGTGAGCCGCAGTCTCAATAAGGTCATCCTGATCGGGAACTTGGGTGCCGATCCCGAAGTCCGCAGCACGAATAACGGTTCCCGGGTAGCCACCCTGTCTGTGGCGACAAGCCGGCAGTGGACGGGGCAAGGTGGGGACAAGCAGGAAAAGACGGACTGGCATCGAGTTATCTGCTGGAACAACAAAGGCGGCTCGGGCCTGGCCGATGTGTGCGAGAAGTACCTGAAGAAGGGCGACAAGGTCTACATCGAGGGCCGGATCGAGTACCGGACATGGGAAGACAATAACAAGCAGACGCGCTACGTCACCGAGATCATCGCGCGCGAGTTGATCATGCTGGGTTCGAGAGGCGCAGCCGCCCCCGTGGGAGCAGGCGCAGCGAAGGCGGGGGGGGTGGGGGGAGTCGCCGAGTCCGGCGGCAAAGCCCCCGAATCGCTGGACGCGTTCCCGGAGGCGCTGGATGAGGAGGACGACGATCTGCCGTTCTAGCCGAGTCGCAGCTCTCGCCCTGGCGGCGACGCTGTCGTGGCGTGTTTTGCCGGCGCAGGACACCACGCAGGTCGCGCAAGATACGACGCAGCTCGTTCAGGACACGCAGACCGTCGCCGCTTTTCAGGGACAGGTTCCGGCCAGTCACACCGTCGTGCGCGGTGAGACCCTGTGGTCCATCGCGCAGATGTACTTCAGTGATCCCCTGCTGTGGCCGGAGATCTACCGCCTCAATACCAGCATCGTCGAAGACCCGCACTGGATTTATCCGGGCGAGGTCCTGAATCTCGCGGCGCTGTACGTGGTGGCGCAGGGCGGCGACACCGTCGCCGTGGCGCTCGACACCACCGCGCTCGCCGCGGATACGGTGAGCGTGGGGGATACGGCCGTCGCGATCATCCCGCTCGATACCCTGGGAGCGCCGATCGACACGATCGCCGCCGACACGACGCAGTTTCTCATCGAGGCGCCGCCGCCGCCCATCACCGAGTCCAACGAAACGATTTTCGACCGGCGCCGCACCAACCGTCAGGTCGTGCAGGACGTGCTGCGCGCCTACGCGAACCAGCCCTACCGCCCGCTGCGCCCCGGCGAGTTCTACGCCGCGGGATTCCTGACTGAAGGCGAGCGGCTGCCGTGGGCTCAGGTGCTTGGCGCCACACAGTCGGCCGCGATCCATCGTCTCTCGCAATCGTCCTCGGCGCAGATGTTTCAGGAGATTTCGGTCAAGCCGCCGCGCAACGCCGCCTACCATGTGGGTGATTCACTGCTGCTCGTCCGCATCGATCGCGCCATCGAGTTCGGCCAGTGGGGCGAAGTCGTGGTTCCGACCGGCATCGCGCGCGTGACGTCGATCGAACAGCAACAGGTGCTCGCCGAAGTCGTGTCGCAGTACGGGCGCGTACGTGACGGCGAGCTGGCGATGCCGCTCGAGCCGTTCCGTGATCCCGGTCAGGTTCGTCCCGTGCCCGTCGAGCAGGGTCTGGAGGGGAAGCTGGTCGCGCCGCGCGACGAGCGCGTGATCGCGGGAGCGCAGCAGTACTTTTTCATCGACAAGGGACGGAGCGACGGCGTCACGCCCGGTGATGTGTTCGAGGTCTACAAGCCGGCTGAGGGAGCTCTCGGAACGCCGTCCGAGGAAGTGCGCGCGGTGCTGATGGTCGTCCATACCCGCGAGCGCTCCGCCACCGGCCTGTTGATACAGATCATCCACCCGGGACTCACCCGAGGCCTGCCGGTACGATTGATCAAGAAGATGCCTTCCTAACGGGCGGCCGGGCCCGCCTGCGCGGGCCCGGCCGGTCATCGTCGTGATCGTAACGCTCCACCTGGTTGCTCTGGCGCTGTACGCACTTGCGACGGCGCTCGCTTTGGCGCCGTTCGTGGGATGGGGGCGCACGCCGCGCGCGCTCGCCATCGCGTTCCCCTGTGCCGGCGCGGCCGCACATGTCGTCGCGCTCTCCCAGCTCACACTCGTAGGCCTCGGGCCCGCGCTGTCCATGCTCGCCTTCTGCCTCGTGCTGCTCCAGCTTGCGAGCGAGCGCTTGCTGCGCGGCTCGGCCGTCTCGTTCTTCGCCGCGCCCCTCGCGACCGGTCTCGTCGGCCTGGCGGTCCTGAGCGGGCTGAGCCCCGGCACCGACGTCGTTGCCAGCCGCAATACATGGTTGATTCTGCACGTGGCACTCAGCGTGGTGGGGCTCGCGCTGATGGCCCTCGCCTTCATTACCGCCGCGCTCTATCTGCTTCAATTCCGCGAGCTCAAGGCGCGGCACTTTGGACAGGTGTTCCAGCTGTTTCCGCCGCTCGAGCGGCTCGACCACCTCAATCGCATCGCGCTCGTCGCCGGATTTCCGGCCTTGACGCTCGGCCTGCTGTTGGCGGTGGGATATAGCGCGCAATTCGCAGGGGGTGCCGGGCTGCAAGGCGCCAAGGCGCAGCTTGTGTGGGGACTTTTCACCTGGGTCGTGCTGGGCTGGGCCGTCTGGGTCCGCGTCGTCCGGCATTGGGGTGGGCGGCGCGCGGCGCTCGCCAGCATCGCCGGCTTCTCCGCTGTGCTCCTGGTCTACGTCGCGCTGAAGCTCGTGCAGCCCGGCGCCGAACGGTTCCTGTGACGGATCCAGCGGCGATGAGCATCAAGGTTCTCGGGGTCAATCACCGGACCGCGCCGCTGGAGGTGCGGGAGCGCTTCGCGCACGGCGCGCACGAGGTGCCCGGCGCGCTGGCGCGGGTCATGGCAGCCGGCGCGAGCGGTGGTGTACTGCTGTCCACCTGCAATCGCACCGAGTTCTATCTCGTGACCGACGATGAGCCCGCGCTGGAGACCGTGTGGTCGCTGCTCGGCGAACGGCTCGATACTACCCCCGCCTCGGGGGAGGGCGTGCGCGAGTACGGATACATCGTGCGCGATCGCGATGCTGTGCGCCATCTCTATCGGGTCTCGGCGGGGCTCGACTCGATGATCCTGGGCGAATCGCAGATTCAGGGCCAGGTCCGCGATGCCTGGGAGGCTTCCCGCGCCCAGGCCGGTCCGGTGCTGCACCGCCTGTTCCAGTCGGCACTGCATGTCGGCTCCCGGGTGCGCACCGAGACGGGGCTTGGGATGGGAACGGCGTCCGCCGCCTCGGCCGGCGTAGCGGTGGCCGGGAAGATCTTCGGCGATCTGGCAGGCCGGGACGCGCTGATTCTCGGCGCCGGCGACATGGCGGAGCTCGCGGCCACCTGCCTGCGCAATGAAGGCGTGCAAATCACGCTGGTCGCAAACCGCACGCAGGAGCGCGCGCGGGCGATCGCCGAGCGGCTGGGTGGACGCGCGGTGTCGCTGGACGAAGCGTGGGCTCATTTCGCGAGCACGGACATCGCGCTGTGCTCGACCGCCGCGCCACACACGGTCGTCACCTGGGAACGTGTCGGGCCGGTCATCGCGCAGCGGCGCGGCCGC
>DASTDR010000065.1:0-3902 GCA_035710265.1 Gemmatimonadales bacterium
GCGATCTCCAGGCTGGCGTTCTGCACGTACACGCGTGGCAGGGCCTGGTACGGCCGGCTGTGCCACGGCGGGCCACCGTCCTCGGGCGCCTGCTTCACGAACGGCTGCATGCGCTCGCCTTCGACCAGCCACATCTTGTAGGGATGTTGTGCGCACTTCTCCACGGCGCGGATCGAGTCGGCCTGCGGCCGCGACAGGAACTCGCGCCATGCGCGCCGGATGGTGTCGGGCTTGCGGAAGGGACTCGTCGGCCGGAGGATCGAAAAAGCGTCGAACGTGCGCCCTGCCTGGCGTAGGCGCGAAATCGTGTACTCGAGCCACTCGATGTCCGCCGAGTGCTCGGTCGCCAGCTCCGCCGGCCGCAAGAACGGCACTTCGGCGCCGTAGTGCCGCGCCGTCTCACCGATCAGTGGCGAGTCCGTGGAGACGAGCACCGCGCTGAATACGCCGCTCGCGCGGGCGGCAGCAATGGTATAGGCGATGAGCGGGTGCTTCCCCAGCACGCGGATATTCTTGTTCGCCACGCGCTTCGATCCGGCGCGCGCCGGCACCAACCCGATGCAGGAGGGGGTTCCTTTCATGCCGCGTCGGGCCTGTAATTGATGTAGACGGTCTTCCAACCGGAATAAACGTCGAGCGCTTCCGGGCCCGCCTCGAATAGACCGTTGCCCGAGTCGCGCAGGCCGCCGAACGGCATGTGCGGCTCGCTTCCATAGGTGGCGCCATTGACGACCGCCACCCCGGACCGGATGCGGGCGAGGAACGCCATTGCGCGGTGCACGCTGCGGGTATGGACGGAAGCGGTGAGCCCGAACGGGGACTCGTTGGCTAGGCGGACCGCGGTCTCCCGGGCAACGAGACGTGCCAGCTCGTCCTGCCGACACGAGCGCGCTACACGGAAAGCGATTTCACCGGTGACCGGCGAGCGCTTGTCGAACCAGCCGCCCGCTGTGGCGTCGGTCTCGTTCCCGTCGATCCAGTTGCCGATCCGCTGCGCGCTTACCATGCCGTGAACCCGCCGTCGACCCGCAGCTCGATGCCGGTCACGTAGCGCGATGCGTCCGAGGCGAGGAAGAGGAGCGGGCCGACGAGATCGTCGGTCTCCGCCATGCGTCCCATCGGTACCCGGGCGCAGAACTTGCGCCGGAATTCCGCGTCCTGTCCGCCCGCGACGCCGCCCGGCGAAAGCGCATTGACGCGCACGCCATGGGGCGCCCAATGCGTCGCCAAGTACCGGGTGAGATTCACGAGCCCCGCCTTCGAGGCGCCATAGGCCGGCGGCTTGAGGAACGGCGGGTCGGCCGAGATGTGGTCATAAAAGGACCGATCTGGCGATACGCTGGCGTACAGCGAGCCGATATTCACGATCGAGCCGCGCTTTCTGCGGACCATTTCCCCTCCGAACACCTGGCAAACGCCGAAGGTGTGAGAGAGGTTCACGTCGACGACCGCGCGGAACTGATCGAGCGGCCAGTCCTCGATGCGATAGGTCTTGAGCGCGGGGCTCGGCGGCTGGTCAATGCCCGCGTTATTGACGAGCACCGAAGGCGGGCCCAGGCGCTCGATGCACTCCTCAAGGGCGGCTTGTAGCTGCGCCGTGTCGCGGATGTCTGCCTTGCGCACGCGCAAGCGGCCCGGATACCGGGACTGTAGGCTGGACAGCCCCGCAGGCAAGGGTGCGTCGCGCAGGTCGAGACCGAGTACCCGGCCGCCGGCATCGAGCAGCGCCTCGATCCAGACCGGACCGAGGTTTCCTAATGCGCCAGTAACGACTGCCGTGTCTCCCGAAAGGGAATACCGCCCGGATTGCATTTCCGCGCGGTGCGGGACTAACCCAGCATGCTGAGGGACAGCGCCTGCTCCTGCTCCACGTCCACCGACAGCTTGCGGCCGAGCAAACCGTCGAGCTCGTACGGGGGCAGGCCGCCGCCCGGGGATTTCATGACGATGTCCTCGGCGCGCAAGACGTGGCCCTTGGGGAGCCGGCGCGCCGCATAGAGGCTCTTGCCCATCTTGGTGAGCGGCAGCCTTTCGCTGTCGTACGTGCGTTTTCTGCCGTCCCCCAAGGCGACGCGCAAGCGGCGTAGGTCGCGCACCATCTTGGTCAGTCCGACCGGCTCGAGTGAGAACGCGTGGTCGGTGCCCTTCATTGCGCGGTTCAGCGTGAAGTGCTTCTCTATGGCGCGGGCGCCGAGCATGTAGGCGGCGACCGCCATCGCGATGCCGCTGTCGTGACTGGAGAAACCTATGACGACGTCCGGAAACTCCTTGCGGAAGGTCTCGATGACGCGCAGATTCAACTCGCTCCATTCCGGCGGATATCCCGCGGTGCATTGCATGATGCACAGCTGCGAATTGATGGGCATCAGGGCATCGCAGGTGCGGCGAACGTCTTCGAGCGTCGCGCCTCCCGTGCTGACGAACATCGGTTTGCCGAAGCCCGCGACATGCTTCAGCAGCGGCAGGCTCTTGAGATCGCCGGAAGCCATCTTGAAAGCGGGAACATCGAGCTTCGCCAGAAAATCGGCGCTCGGAAAGTCAAACGCCGTGGCGAAAAAGTCCAGGCCGAGCTCGGCCGCGAAGCGCTTGAGCTCGACGTATTCGTCCCATCCGAACTCCAGGAACTCGCGATGCTGGCCGTAGGTCTCGCCGAAGCTGTGCGGATTGTCGTAGACCTTGTCGTACGCGCCCTTCGTGAACAGTGTGCGGTTGTCGCGCTTCTGGAGCTTTGCGGCATGGGCGCCGGCGCTTTTGGCGGCGCGGAAAAGCTCCTTGCATTTCTCCAGGTCGCCCTGATGATTGTGGCCGATCTCGGCAATCACGTACATCTCGCTCTGATCGTCGAGCACGTGGTTGCCGACCACCAGACGGCGCTGGACTTCCCCGGACATCTTCATGGCGTGGAATTATAGCGGCTGGTGTGAGGCGCTGTGGACCCCACAACCTCCTGGATGATGGACTCGAAGCGACGGTTCGTGAGGTCTTTGTCGAACAGGACTTCCGCTCGCGCCCGACCGCGCTTGCCCATGTCGCTCAATTGATACGCCGGCGCAGCGAGCGCACGGAGCAGTTTTTCAGCGAGGTCGGTGGAGTCCCGCGGAGCGGCGAGGTAGCCGGTCTCGCCCTCGACTAGCACTTCCTCCGTGCCGCCGACTCGCGTCCCGACGACCGGCTTGGCGCAACCCATGGCTTCGATGATCGCCAGGCCGAGGCAGGCGCGCTCGTTGATGCTCGGCGCGACGGTGACCGTGGCCGCGGCGTAGACCGCGGGAAGCTGCTCGAATGGGACATTGGGGAAAAAAGCAACGTTACGCGGATTCGCCGCTGCGCAGGCCTGGACTTCGCGCACGAGATCATCGGCCGCGCCCACTAGGAGGAAGCGCACATTGGGGTTGCGCGCCAGGACTTTGGGAATCGCGCGGAGCAGGATGCTGACCCCCATTTCATGGTTCATGCGCCCGACGTAAGCGACGACCTTGTCGGCCGCGTCCCAGCCGAATCGGCGTCGCAGCGGCGATCCATCCTGTCCCGGGCGGAAATGACCGAGATCAATCCCGTAGAGAAGCGGCTCGACCGGCCAGTCGACGTCGAGCAGCCGGACGCTGCGGGCGCAGTGCCGGCTGCACGACAGCAGGCGCGCGCTATGGCTGGCGACGAACTCCGCTTCGGCCCGGTTCTTCCAAAAATAGTCAGTTTGCGAATAGATCTCGCCGAAGATCGTCGTGATCAACGGAACACGCGTTTCCGCATTCAGCCATGCGCCCAGCGTCCCGTGGCGGCTGATGTGGTAGGCGCTAATGACTTTAATGTTCTGAGTCCTCACCAGCGTCCTGCAGTACTGAAATACCGCGCGCCAAGCCAGCCAAAGCCTCCGTCCCGGGAAGAACTGCCGCGGAGAGATG
>DASTDR010000066.1:0-2541 GCA_035710265.1 Gemmatimonadales bacterium
GGTGACCGACGCTCGTGACGCACGGCAGCCCGAGCAGCTCCGCGACCATCGGGCCCACCTGATGGTTGTAGTCGTCGATCGCCATCTTGCCGAAGAGAATGAGATCGAAACCGCCGTCCTTCAGCTCGGCGGCGAGCGCCCGGGCCACCGACAAGCCATCCGCCGGAACAGCGGCCGTCTCGAGCAGCACTCCCCGGTCGGCCCCCATCGCGAGCGCGGTGCGAATCGTCTCCTGCGCCACCGCGGCGCCGCAGGCGATCACGACCACCTCACCGCTGCCGGCTTTTTCCTTGCGCCGCAGAGCTTCTTCGACGGCAAACTCGTCGTAGGGATTGAGGATGAACTTGACGCCGGCCTCGTCGAGCGACTTGCCGTCGGCGGCGATCTTCACCCGGGTTTCGCTATCGGCGACGCGCTTGATGCAGACGGCGATCTTCACAAAGAGCCGTCAGCCATCAGCCGTCAGCCGACACGAGCGAGAGAAAGTAGCCACGCTGCTCCTGGTGGTGAAAACCATCACACCGGTCGTCGCCAGAGGATTGGGCTGACGGCTGATGACTGATGGCTGTCGGTTCAGTTAAACGCGCTGAGCCCGGTGATCTCCTGCCCCAGGATCAGCGTGTGGATGTCGTGCGTCCCCTCGTAAGTGTACACCGACTCGAGGTTCGCCAGGTGCCGCATCGCCTGGTACTCGGCGAGGATCCCGTTGGCGCCGAGCAGGCGCCGGGTCTCGCGCGCCACGTCGGTCGCCATGCTGACGTTGTTGCGCTTGGCGAGCGACACCTGCTGCGGGGTCATGGTGCCGGCGTCCTTGAGCCGGCCGAGCTGCAGGCAGAGCAGCTGCGCCTTGGTGATCTCGGTCAGCATCTCGGCGAGCCGCAGCTGTTGCAGCTGGAAGGCGCCGATCGGCTTGCCGAACATCACGCGATTGCGTGCGTAGCTCACGGCTTCGTCGTAGCATGCCATCGCGGCGCCGACCGCGCCCCAGGCGATGCCGTAGCGAGCCTGTGTGAGGCACATCAGGGGCGATTTGAGGCCTCCCGATTTCGGCAGCACGGCGTCCTTCGGGACGTGCACGTCCTGCAACACCAGCTCCGAGGTGTCGCTGGCGCGCAGCGAGAGCTTGCCCTTCTGGTCCTTGGCGGAGAACCCCTTCGTGTCGGCGGGCACGATAAAGCCGCGGATTGAATTCTGGTCGTCGAGCTTGCCGGTCTTGGCCCAAATGATGGCCGCCTGCGCCATGGATCCATTGGTGATCCACATCTTCGCGCCGTTGATGACCCAGCCGTCGCTCGTCTCCTTGGCGACGGTGATCATCCCGCCGGGATTCGAGCCGTAGTCGGGCTCCGTGAGCCCGAAGCAGCCGATCACTTTCCCGCTCGCCATCAGCGGCAGCCATTTTTTCTTTTGCTCGTCCGAGCCGAAGGTGTAGATCGGGTACATCACGAGCCCGCCCTGCACCGAGGCGAACGAGCGCACCCCTGAGTCACCGCGCTCGAGCTCCTGCATGATCAGCCCATACGCGACGTTGTCGAGCCCCGCGCAGCCGTATTCCTGCGGGAGATTTGCCCCGAACAGGCCCAGCTCGGCCATGCCGGGAATCAGCTGCTTGGGAAATCGGCCCTCGACGTAGCACTCGCCGATGATCGGCAGGAGGTTGTCGTCCACCCACGCGCGCACCGTATCGCGCACCGCGCGCTCTTCTTCGGACAACAGCCCGTCGAGGTTGTAGAAATCGACGCCGTGGAACTTTGAAGCCATAAAAGTTCTCAGTTCTCAGTTGTCAGTTGTCAGCTCGTGAGAGGCGTAAGCTAACCTGACGACTGACAACTGACGACTGAAGACTGACGACTCAGACTGGTACCGGACTCGCCTGCCGTTCCCGCGCAAACGCGAACGTGTCGGAAGGCCGAAACCGCCCTGCCTCGGCCTCCCAACGGAAGAACGTCACTTGCACCGCGGAGGGCTCGATGGTGACGAAGTTGAAGCAGGACGGCCGGCCGCCGCGCGTCCGGACAGACAGGGTTCCGGTCGTTGACACGATGACCCGGCCGGCCAGGACGTCAGCGCCTTCCTGATGATCGTGCCCGCACAACACCACGTCGGCGCCCGACTCGAGAATGCGCCGTTGCGCCGTGCGCCACCGGGCCAATCCCATGCGCTGCGAGATGTCGCCGCGCAGCACGTTGTGGTGCACCACGAGCACCCGCGCGGCGTCCGCGGGCGCGGCCCGGAAGATCCGCGTCACACGCTCGATCTCGCTTTTGGGCAAATGCCCTTTCACCGTGAAGTCGTTGACGTGGGTGACCGATGCCCAGCTCAGCCCATGCGCGGTCAGCACGCCCGCGACCACGGCCCCCGGAAGCTCGAGGGTCGGCGTCAGCTCCGGGCCGAAATACACGCGGTACTTCCGGTAGATCGCGTCTTTACCGAACGGCAGGAACGGCCGCCACCACCACTGCACGTCGTGGTTGCCGGGCACCAGATACACGGGCGCCGTCTCGCGCGCGCGATTGATGAATGCCCGGGCGCGCTGGAACT
>DASTDR010000067.1:0-3480 GCA_035710265.1 Gemmatimonadales bacterium
GCGTAAGTTCTCCCCACTTGCTGCCAAGCGCATCGCCGCCGACTGGCACGCCAGGACGCTGGCGCAGCTGCCCAACTACGTCGACCATCCCATCATCGAGCTGTTTCGCCGGACATCGGCGCAGACAGTGGCCGAGTTCTGCCTCGCGATGTACCGCGGGATGGGCCTGCTCGACGGCATCGACCTCGTGTTCTCGAGTGACCCGGCTGTGCGCCGCCGCGCATGCGCCGTCGACGACTTCTTCGTGGATGTCCCCTACCAGGGCGAGGTTGTCCGGGCACGCGTGCGCGACGGGACGCTGTCCCTACACGAAGGGGGCGGTTCGTACATCACCCTGCCCGGGCCGGCGTCCGGATTCGGCAAGGAGCAGATCAGCCCCACGCGCGACACGCGGCTGCGCTGGATGCAGTCGGTGATCCAGTGTACCCACTACGTGACGGGCGCCGGTGAGCAGGTGTATCTTCGGCCGGAGGAGGCCCCGGGCATCACCTACGTGGAACGGGAGACCATCGAGCGATCGGATGAAGCGTTCACCGAGCTGTCAGGCTGAGACGATGCCCCCGGGCTGTCTCTGACATGGCGACCGCCACGCTGCGCGTCGGCATCACGTGCTACCCTTCCGTCGGGGGGAGCGGCGTGCTGGCCACGGCGCTCGGCGAAGAGTTGGCCACGCGCGGACACGACGTGCACTTCATCGCCTACGAGCGCCCGTTCCGCCTGCCCTCGGACGCGCCGCGCCTGCACTTCCATCCGGTCGCGATCAACGAGTACGGGCTCTTCCGATTCCCCGACTACACCTTGCCGTTGTCCGTGCGCATGGCCGAGGTGAGCCGCGACCACCGGCTCGACGTGCTGCACGTCCACTACGCCGTGCCTCACGCCACCGCGGCGATCCTCGCGCGCGCGATGCTGCCGCCTGAGCAGCAACCTCGCCTGGTCACGACGCTCCACGGAACGGACACGACGCTGCTCGGCCAGGACGCCGGTTACGCGCCCGCCATCAAGCACGCGCTCACGGCGTCGGATGCCGTGACCGCCGTGTCGCAGTCGCTCAAACGCGAGACGCAGCGCGTGCTCGACTTCGACGGCCCCATCGAAGTCATCCATAACTTCTTCGCGCCGCGTCCTCCCAGCCGCTCGCCGGAGGCCGTCCGCCGCGAGCTCGGTCTCGGCGAAGAGCTCGTCGTGCTGCATTCCTCCAACCTGCGGCCCGGCAAGCGCGTGGATCTGCTGCTCGAGACCGTCGCGCGCGTTCGCCCGCGGCGGGCGTTCAAGCTGCTGATCCTCGCCGGTGAAGCGTTCGCGCCGTTCGCCGGCGACGTACGCCGTCTCGGCCTGGCCGACCGCGTGATCGTCCGCGAGAAGGTCCACGCCATCGAGGACTATCTGCAGATCGCCGACGTCGGTCTCTACACCTCGGACGCGGAGAGTTTCTGCCTGAGCATCCTCGAGGCCATGTGCTTCGGCTGCGCGAGCGTCTCCACAAGCGTGGGCGGGATTCCCGAGCTGGTGGAGGACAACGCGAGCGGGGTGCTCGTGCCGGCCGGCGACGTGGCCGCGCTCGCCAAGGCGCTGGAGGCCGTGATCGAGGATGAGACGCGGCGTCACACGCTCGGCCGGGCCGCGCAGGCACGCGCACGCGAGCGGTTCTCCGCCGAGGTCATCGTGCCGCGCTACGAAGCGCTCTATCGAAGGCTGAGCCGATGATCGATCGCCTTGTCCAGGAAGTCAACGCTGTGCGAACCGTCTTGCCAGGAGGCAACCCATGAGAACTCTTCCCCATGCCTGCGTAGCAGTTCTTGCCGTACTCGCACTGGCCATGCCCTCGTTGCTGTGGGCCCAGGCGCCGCCACCGAGCATCACGAAGGAGATGGCGGCCGGCCTCCAGCGGGCCTCCAACGATATCCTCGACATCGCCGAGGCGATGCCGGCCGAGAAGTACGGGTTCAAGCCGACGCCCGAGGTGTCCACCTTCGCCGACCAGCTGATCCATCTCGCGGGGATCGTCCAGCGGTTCGTCGATACGTCGAAGGGCGTGAAAACGGAAGCGGCGCATCACGCCGCGATGTCGAAGCCCGAGATCATCGCCCTGCTGAAGAAGAACTTCCAGAACGCCCAGGACACCCTCGCGCAGCTGAACGACGCCCAGCTGCTCGAGCCCGTGAAGTTTCCGTTCCGGGACCTGACGGTGACCCGCTTCACCTACTGGCAGGGTCCGCTGTATCAGATCCGCAACCACCACGGCCAGCTCGTGGTCTATCTGCGACTGAACGGAATCGTGCCGCCGACGACGGCGCGACGCTAGGCTCGGTGAAGCGAAGGGGGGTTAGCGGCGAACGTCCGCTAACCCCTCGTCGTCGATGCCCGTCACTCGATCACCTGCTCCGCCCGCAGCAGCAGCAAGGGGGGGATAGTGACGCCGAGCGCCTTCGCAGTCTTCAGGTTGATGACAAGCTCGAGTTTGGCCGGCTGCTCGATCGGCAGATCCGCTGGCTTGGCGCCCTTGAGGATCTTGTCCACGTAGACCGCAGCACGTCGCTGCATCTCGGAAGCATTTACTCCATAGGACATGAGACCTCCCGGCTGAACAAACACTTGTTGCTCATAGATTGCGGGGATCCGATGCGCGGCTGCAAGATCGATGACGGCCCTTCTATGCACGAACATAAAGGCGGGCGATGTCACCAGTAGCCCCTGGTCCTGATTCTTCTTCATGCCGAGAAAAGCAGCAGCGAAGTCCCCCGCTCGGCGCACGATGAACGTGTGAACCTCTATCCCGAGGCTCCGAGCCACGATAGCGACTCGTTCATCGTACCGATCGAATATGTGGGGGAATGGCGAGGTTGTGACATCCTCGCGAAGGAGCGCGACCTTTGACAGATTCGGTACGAGCGCTTTGAGGAGCTCGAGACGCTTTGGGATGAGCTCTTCGTTCAGGAGCTGTGACCCGGTGATGTTGCCCCCGGGCCTGGCGAGGCTGTCAACGAGTCCTGCGGCAACAAGATCAGTGTCGGCGCGCCCGACCACAATGGGGATTGTCTTCGTTTCGTGTTGAAGCATCTTCGCCAGGCCCACGCTCGAAACGAACAATACGTCAACGTTGAGGCGCACGAGGTCAGCGGCCCCTGCGCGAAGTTGATCGGCGGATTCTCCGAACCGTCGCTCGACCGCCATGTTTTGACCATCGACCCAGCCGAGTTGTCGCATCGACCGCCAAAACTCGTTTGCCGAGACGGACTTCGCCAGCTCCTGGGGGCTCGGAGGCGGACCGATACCAAGAATTCCCACGCGAGCAATCTTGCCCGACTCCTGCGCCCCGGCGGCGAACGGCGCGGCGAGAACGCCAACACCACCGACGATGAAGGCCCGCCGGTCCATCACTCGATCATCTGAGCGGTCAGAGCAGTCATCGGCCGATCCTCCCCCGAAGACGGTCGGCTCGCCGGCAGCATCCTAGCGCGTTCCGACCGCCTACAGGGC
>DASTDR010000068.1:0-3276 GCA_035710265.1 Gemmatimonadales bacterium
TAAGAATTTTGGTCGGGGCGACTGGATTCGAACCAGCGACCCCCTGCGCCCAAGGCAGGTGCGCTACCAGGCTGCGCTACGCCCCGACACCAATCTCTAAGGATTCTACTCCGCTTGTGAAACGGGAACTGTTGACCGTCGCAAAACTGGTCGCAAACGACAACTGTCGCAAAACCCGAATCGGCAGAAAGCAGCGGATTCCTTCGAGATTCGAACTCTGTCGCACCCGCGACTTGCGTTGAAACTGGTTGACCACCTGCCCGGAAAGCAGGTGCGCAAGGGATGGCCATCACCTCGGTGGCGGGGTGGACGGGACTCGAACCCGCGGCCTCCGGCGGCACAGCCATAAATTCACGCGCTCAACATCCTCGCCTGGAGAGGCATTTATAGCGGGTGCCACGCTCGGGTGCCCACGCGCTACGTCCCGAATGCCCTCTTGACCGCGTGCGGCAATCGCGGATCGACCACCATCGAAAAGTGGCGGGGGTGATGGAGACAAACGTCGCAGGTTGTTATGTCATGTGACAGGAGTCGAACGGGAGACGTCCGTTGGCGGTGCCATTATCGACATCGCATCGCTTGCGGCGCAGCTCGGTAGTCCCGGCCATTATCGATCCGTCAGCTATTCCATAACTGTGAAGGGTGCGCGGGGCGCGCGATCAGCTACTTCGGTGCACCCTAACGACCCTGCGCTGGCGGCACGATGCCCTGCTTCTCGATCGGATCGCCCGCATCACACCAGCCCTCGAAGGCGTAGCTATTTGGCGGCAGCCGATCGAAGTAATACGAGTAGGTGTGTGGCTTCGCGTAAATCTTGGCATCGTCCCACGTGTACGTGACAGTCAGTTTCTGACCATCCGGCGAGACTTCGTACCGCTCCATGAGCCGAGTCTCCGGTGTCCGCTGGCCCCCACCGACAACGGCGGCTGGCGTGAGACCGACAGTTTCGACGATCAGCACGTTCCCCTCGTACCGGCCAATAGAGTGTCCGGCCGGGGTCGGGACGCGCATCGCTGCCGGCGGATGCGGCCGGCCGTCCAACCACACGTGACGCACGCCACCGCGTTCGCCGGCGAGTACAACTTCGTCTTTGTGCTCGATGATGTGGATACCGCCGGAGTCTGGATTGATCATCAACGCGCCGTTGCCGCGTCCGGGATTGGCACACGGACGCTCGACGACGATGTAAGGGACGCCCGTCGGGTTCGGGCGCGTCGGCTGCGGACCGGCCAGCGGCCCGGGGCCGCCGCCGCGTCCCGGCCCGCCGCCGCGTGCCCCGACCGCCGCCGGCGTCAATTGCGCGGGCGGCACCTGATCCGCCAAACCGCCAAAGCTGCCGGCACCGGTGGGATCCATGCGCACCCAGTGGCCTTCAATGCGAAGGTCAGGCGCGTCCGTCCGCCCCTGAGCCGCAGCAATCACCGCGGCCATAGTGAACGCGAGCATTAACCCAAGGGTAGACTTCACCTGATCCTCCGCACATTAGAACGCCTCATCGATTGCCTGCGGCCGCACCCGCCAGAGGCCCGTCGAGAAACCGGGCGCGCGTCTCGCTGAACGGATCGCAGGGTGCCCATAGCCGCGGCTCGTAATCGTCCGGCAACCGGTTGTAACGGAACTCATACGTATGCGGCATGCGGAACACTTTCGGGTCGGTCCATGTGAAGACTACCGATAAGACGTTTCCATTTTCGAGCAGCCGGTAGCGCTCCACGAGGCGCGAGGTCGCGGTGCGGAAACCGCCGCCCGGAATCGCCGTAATGCCGCGGTCGGGGTGAAAGCCGACCGTATCGACGACCAAGGTGTCGCCTTCCCGATGTGCAATGGAATCGCCGTATGTCGTTGGGTCGAAGATATCCTCGGCGATGTGTGTCTTCCGATCGAGATACAGGTACCGCGGTCCCGAGGAGTGCTCAGGGACGATGACGATCGCAGTTCGTCCGTGCCGAATGTCCAGCGGCCGACCCGAATCCATCACCCAGGGCATGCCGAGCATGTTGCACCAACGAACCGCGTAGGCATCCCTCTTCGTGCGATCGGCGCGCATTGCGCGCGTGATGCTTGGGAGCACGGTCGCCTCCGGAATGCGGCGGCTGTCGAACGACAACTCCCACAAGCCGGAAATATCGAGAGTGGCCGTGCTCGCGGAGGAGGCGCTGCGGGTCGCCCCGCCGGGTTCCTGCGCCGACAGCACGGGCGACCCAACGGTAATCACGACAAGCACCGTACACACGTACGCGGTCAATCGTTCGACGGTCATCGCTGCCGGCCTCCACGGTACATTGTGACCACGGCCGCTAAGTCGCCAGGAGCGACTTGACGTAATTCAGTTGCCACCGCGTCTGCTCCACCGGCGTCCCGGGCGCGTCGCGGTATTCGCGCTCGAGCAGCAACGTGATCGGCCAACCGTTGTCGCGGATGAGCGTTGCGCACGCCTTGATGGGTGTATCGCCGGTACCCAGCTGCACATTCGGCCCCTTGTCGCGTTTCCGGTCCTTCACGTGCAGATGTGTGATGCGATCGTGGTGTTTTCGCAGGAACGCCACTGCATCGTTATTGCCGGCCGTGTAGTGCCCGATGTCCAAGTTGATCACGAATGACTTCGACATGGAGAGCAGCTTTTCCATGCTCTCGGGCGTCGCCACTTCGTTCGGATCCTGCACCTCCGCGTGCGGATGCCACGCCGCCTTGATCGCGTACTTTTCCGAGAACGGCGCGATCCGCGGCCCCATGCCGACTCGGGTCTGGTTAGTAGTGAACATCGGCACCTTCAACGCCTGCAACTGGCGGAACACCGCGCTGATCTCCGCGTCCGTCATGTCGTCGTCAATCGTCTGGACGTACGAGAAGAGGTTTAAGCCCGCACTGTCGAACTTGGCGCGGACTGCGCGGTAGCGATCGAGGGGCAGCGCGATGCGCCACTCGCGCAGCGCCTGTCGGGTGCGCAGGTACTCGGGTGTGCGCTCGACGGGAGCCTGACCGAAGCGGCCGCCGTTGATTACCTGCGGCGCGCCCTGCGGGAACACCGTCACGAGCTCCACATCCGTGACGTCGAGCGCCTTGCATTGCTCGATAGTGATGTCAATTGGGTCCCGGCCCGTGTTCTCGGGTAGCGGATTCAGCGAACCGGTGATCAGGCCGATTTTGACGCCACGGACTACCATGGCGGCCGCCGGACGGCTCAGCCCCGGAATCCAGGACGCGGCGACACCCGCCACCGCGAGCTTGCCGATTTCCCGCCTTGTGTACAACATGGCTGCTCCTTCTGCAGCAGGT
>DASTDR010000069.1:0-12690 GCA_035710265.1 Gemmatimonadales bacterium
GACCGGCATCACGGCTCGCTCCTGGCGCGTTAGGTAGCACTACAGTAAGCTGGACGCCCCGAGAAGCAAAATTGAGATTCGGGACTGGGGATTTGGGAATGCGGCTACTCGCCGGAATGATTGGGCTGCTCGCAGTTACGGCCACCGCCTTCGCCAATCAGATCGCGGGGCGCATTGTCATCCTGGAGAAGGACAACAAGCCGACTCCCGATCTCGGCGATGCCGTCGTGTATCTCGAGGGTGCCGCCACGCCGGCCACGAGCGCGGCACCACTCACCGTTGAAATCGCCATTACGGACAAGGTCTACGCCCCGCACGTGGTTGTGGTCCCAGTCGGCTCGACCGTGCGGTTCCCCAATCATGATCCGTTCAATCACAACGTGTTTTCGCTGAGCGAGCCGAACACGTTCGATCTCGGGCTGTACGGGCGCGGCGACGTCAGGAGTCAGACCTTTGCGCATCCAGGCCTGGTCCGCGTGTACTGCAACGTGCATCCCCGGATGGTCGCCTATGTGCTGGTCATGGCCAACCGGCTGTATGCGCAGCCGGCGCAGGACGGCAGTTTCCTGATCGAGAATGTGCCGCCGGGCCGCCATCGCCTGCACGTGTGGCACGAGCGCATTCCTACCGAGGTCGTCAAGGAAGTCACCGCGGGCGCGGGTGGCGATTTGGAGATCGCCCTGAACGCACGCGGTTACAAATGGCAGCCTCACCGCAACAAACACGGGCGGAATTACCCCACCAATGCCGGGCGCGAGCGCTACTAAGCCGGCGTTCGGGCTCACGGCCAAGATCTTCCTGGGCTCGGCGCTGCTGGTGCTGGCGGTGCTGGGGCTGACCTTTGGCGTGACGACCGTCCAGGCTAATCGCACCGCGGACGCGTCGATCAACCGCGCCCTCCAGTCCACGCGCCGAGCGGTCGACGACTATCTCGCCGCGCGCACGCGCACACTGGGCCGCGCGAGCACCGTGGCGACCGACGTCCCGCAATACCGCCAACGCCTGCTCAATCAGCGGCAGCGTGCCGAAGCCCTGGATCAAGCCGACGACGTCAGCGGCCTGATCGGTGCCGCGTGGGTCCTGGTCACCAATTCCGAGGGCATCCTGATCGCGCGCACCGACTATCGCGAGCAGCAGGACCGCGATCTTTCGATCGCCCCACTCGTCGCCAACGCGTTGAGCGGCGAGCAGACGAGCGGGGCGTGGCTCGACGATGTACGGGGCGCGATGTTCATGGCGATCGGGACGCCGCTGCGCGATCGGCCCACGGCGGCGCCGCTCGGTGCGCTGATCGCTACCTACCAGATCGACGACTCGCTCGCCGGCGCGATCAAACAGGCCACCAACTCCGACGTCGTGTTCTTCATGCTCGACACACTCAACGCGCCTGTGGTCGTGGGCAGCACGCTGTCGAGAACTGAGATTGGCCACGTCCTGCAAAGCACGGTCAGCATCGAGGCGCTGGAAGCCGATACCGGCGGCGCCGGCGCGCCACTCGCGGCCACCCTGAATGGGGACCACCTCATCGGGCTCGCCGGCGCGGTTCGCTCGCCGAGCGGTGACGTGCGCGGCGGGTTCGTGGCGCTGCGCTCGCGCGAGGCGGAGCTGGCGCTGTTCAATACGCTGCGGCGCACGATGTTGTGGGCGGTGGCGCTGGGCGTCGTGCTCGCGCTGATCTGGGCGTTCGCGCAGGCGCGGCAGATCGCGGGACCCGTGCGCCGGCTCGTGCTCGCGACCCGCCAGGTGCAGGACGGCGATTTCAGCGTCGACATCGCGGTGCAGTCGCGCGATGAGATCGGCATCCTCTCCAAAGCGTTCAAGAGCCTGGTCGAGGATCTGAAGGCCAAGGCCGAGCTCGTGGAGTACATGATGCAGACGTCGGGCGGCGCGCCGACGCAACGGCTGGACTCGGTTCCAACCGCGGTTCGCGTCGCCGCCGGTGATCAGCTGCGCCCCGGCGCGGTGTTCGCGGGTCGCTACGACGTGAAAGAAATCCTGGGCGCCGGCGGCATGGGCGTCGTGTATCGGGCGTTCGACCGCGAGCTGCAGGAGCCGGTGGCGATCAAGACGCTCAAACCCGAGGCGATGGCCGGGGGCGCCGCGCTCGAGCGCTTCAAGCAGGAAATCCGGCTCGCCCGGAAAATCGCGCACCGCAACGTGGTACGCACGTACGACCTCGGCGAGCAAAACGGGATGTATTACCTGACGATGGAGTACGTCGAAGGCACGTCGCTCAAACAGCTGATCGCCTCACGCGGCAGGCTGCCCGTCGAAGTGACGCTGACCGTTGGAAAGCAGCTGTGCCGGGCGCTCGAAGTCGCGCACGCCGAGGGTGTGATCCATCGCGACATCAAGCCGCAGAACATCGTCGTCGACCCCACTGGCTTTTTGAAGGTCATGGATTTCGGCATTGCACGACTGGCCGATCCGCAACAAGGAAAGGGCTTGACCGAGGCCGGCACCGCGATCGGCACCCCGGACTACATGTCACCCGAGCAGCTGTCCGGCCTGGAGCTCGATCCGCGCAGCGATCTCTACGCGGCGGGTGTCGTGCTGTTCGAATGCCTCACCGGTCGGTTGCCCTTCGAAGCGGAGACGACATGGGCGCTGATCGCCAAGCATCTCGAGGAAGAACCGCCGGATCCTCGGATGACGAATCCGGATGTGCCCGGTGCGTTGGCGGTAGTCATTCTCAGGGCGATGGCGAAGAATCCCAAGAAGCGGTTCGAATCAGCGTCGCAGATGCACGACGCGCTCGCGCGGATCGGCTAGGCGAGGCTACACTCCCGCAAACCAGGGATAGCCCTGGTCTTCCCAATACCCGCCCGGCCGCTCGGCCGTGAACGTCACCGAGACCAGATATTTCGTCATCTTGTAGCCGAGCTTGGTGGGCGAGTACAAGCGCAGCGGCGCGCCGTGCGTCGGCGGCAGCGGGTTGTCGTTCATGCCATACGCGAGAATAGTCTGCGGGTGCATCGCGCTCGCCATGTCCCAGCCGTTGGCGTATCCCGAGTCGAACGAGTCGAATCGCACGTAGCGCGCCTGCGGCAACAGCTCGCAGCGCTGCGCGATGGCGGAGACCGGAACGCCGTGCCACGTGGCGATCGCACTCCAGCCTTCGACACAATGATGCTTCACCGTGTACGTCGTGCGCGGCATCGCCTGAAGATCCGCGATCGACAGCGACTGCGGCTTTCGCACCAATCCTCCCACCTGCAGGCGCCACGCGCCGGGATCTTCCAGCAACGGCATCTCGCGCGAGATGAAGTAGCTCGGCAAATGTGCCGTGCGCTCGGTGATCGGATACTCGTGCGCCAACCGCCGCGGTGAGAACAGGATCTTTTCGCCGACCCAGTCGTTAAGCCGGCTGACGTCGAGCAACAGCGGCCGCACCGCATTTCCGCCATCCCAGCCACACGCCGCGACCAGGGACGCGGTGCCGCCACCCGCCAGCAATCGAAGAAACGCCCGGCGATCAGTCATGACTCGGGAACCTCCCCCGGTACCAGCCGGACACCATCGCGCGCAACGACGCCGGATCCACCACGAATACCAGCACGACGTGCACGACGAGGAACGCGGCGAAGATCCACACCGTCCAGAAATGCCAGTAGCGGGCGGCCTGGAATCCGCCGAGCAGCGTGGTAAGCCATGCGAGCTGCGTGGGTTTGTAGATGGCGAATCCGCTCAGCACCGCGAGAATGCCTACCGCGATGATGAAGGTATACGCGAGTTTCTGGAGCGGATTGTGCTTGCCCTGCGGCGGGTGGTCCCTGCGCAGCCGAAGGTAGTACTTCTGCATCTCGAACGCGTCGCGGACGTCGCGGGGACGGAACAGCACGGAACGCCACTCGCCGCTCGCCACGAGGTAGCCGAGATATGCGACGCCGCCGATGATCAACGGCCACATCAGCGTGAAATGCCAATTGATCCCGCCGGCCAGCCAGCCGCCCAGTTGGCTCCATTCAGGAAACGCGCGGTCTTCAAACGGATTCACGAAATAGGGACCGCCGCGCTCGCCGAACTTGGCGTAGGCGGCGTAAATCTGCAGGCCGCTCGCAATCATGCCGAGCACCAGCAGGAATGTGAGCCAGTGCGTGACCCGGACGATCCAGTGATGGCGCTTGACGGGAGGCACGACAGGTGGCGTTACAGCGGGCGGAACGGACGGGGCGGGGGCGGGGGCGGGGGCGCCATTCATAGGCTAAGTATATTGTTGGCCATGCGCGCAGCAACGCTCCTCGCAATCGTCCTTTTCGCTGCATGCCGGAGCCAACACGCCTCCGTCGCGGGCGGCAACGCCGATTCGCTCACGTTCGCGGACGTGGGGTCGGCCGATTCGGCCGACAGCATTCTGCTCACGCCGCGCGTCGTCACCGGGCCGACCGTGATCGTGTTCTGGCTGGCGGGTGCCGATACGTTGTCCGCCGACGACCAGGCCGCAGCGCTCGACGAGCTGAACTTCGCGACCGAGCAGATCGCGCCGATGCTGACGCGCAACAATATCAAGCTGGTCCCCACCAACTCCGACTCCGTGTACGTCTCGCTTCCGAACAACCGGCGCCGTCTGATTCTGCTGACCGGGGTAGACTATCCCTTCGGCTACGTCTTGATCGCGCCCGCCAGCGCGGAGCGCATTCTCGCCGGCGTTTACGCGGATGACGAGCTGCTCGATGAGCTCGAAGCCTATTTCGAGCTCCCCCTCGGCACGGATTCGACAGACACGGGACCGCGGATTTCAACCTGATGGTGCTGCTTTTCCTCAGCGCGCTCGCGGTGCAGGAGATCGCCTGGGAGCCGGCAGTGCCGGTCCAGGGCTCCCTGATCGTCATTTCGGCGCCTGGCGCGCTGACCGGTGACCTGGCGGGCGAACCGCTGCATTTCCGCGACGGCCAGGCTCTTGCCGCGGTCCCGCTCAGTACGTCGTCGAGTGCCGGGGTGGTGGTCCTGTACTTGCGCTGGGACGGCACGATTCAAGGGAAGTCCGTACGAGTACCCGTCAGCGAGCGTCCCGCGTCCCGGGAGCGCATCAGCGTGTCACGACGCTTCACTGAGCCGCCGGACAGCGCGCTGCAGGTCCGCATCGACCGGGAGCGCGCGCTGTCGCGCGATGCCGCGCGCCGCGCGCATACCGTGCCGCCGCTGTGGCACGCGCCGTTTCTGCGGCCGCGGGATGCCCGGGTGACCAGTCGCTTCGGCGGCGGTCGTGTGGTCAACGGCGTGCGACGCAGCACCCACTACGGCGTCGATCTCGACGGCCGCAGCGGTGAACCGATCAAGGCCGCCAATCGCGGTGTGATAGCGCTCACCGGAAGCTTTTTCTACGGCGGCAACAGCGTCTATCTGCACCACGGCGATGGTCTCATGACCGTCTATCACCACATGAGCCGGATCCTCGTCGCGGTCGGCGATACCGTGGAGCGCGGGCAGGTCATCGGCCGGGTTGGCGCGACGGGCCGTGTGACGGGTCCGCATCTGCATTGGGGCGCGCAGTACGGCGCGATTTCGTTCGATCCTGACGATCTCTTGAAACTGCCGTGAGCAAATTCCTCCTGCTTCGCGGCGGGCGGGTGGTGACGATGGACAGCACGCGGCGCATTGTGGACGCCGATGTGCTGGTTGAAGATGGACGAATCAAGAAGGTCGGACGGGCGGACGGGCGGACGGGCGGACGGCCAAGCTCAACAACAATCGACTGTGCCGGGCTCGTCATCCTCCCCGGTCTCGTACAAGCACACATCCATCTTTGCCAGACGCTGTTTCGCGGCCTCGCCGACGATCTGTCGCTCGAGACGTGGCTCGCCAGGCGCATCTGGCCACTCGAGGCCGCCCACACCGACTCCTCGATTCACGCGTCGGCCATGCTCGGCGCCGCGGAGCTGCTGCTGGGCGGCACGACCGCGATTCTCGACATGGAAACGGTACGGCACACAGACGCGGCGTTCGAAGCGCTCGAGACGATCGGGCTGCGCGCGACAGCGGGGAAGTGTCTGATGGACGCGCCCTCCAGTCCCGCGACACTCCGTGAGACAGCCGACAAGGCGCTGACCGGAAGCAGCGACCTGTGCGCGCGCTGGCACGGGGCCGCGGGTGGACGCCTGCGCTACTGCTTTGCGCCACGATTTGCCCCCAGCTGCACCGGCGCGCTGCTGCGCGCGGTGAGTGATCTCGCCGAGAAAGCCGGTGCGGTGATTCACACGCATGCGGCCGAGACGCTGCTGGAGCTGGACACCGTCAAACGGGAAACGGGACACGATGAGCTGGCATACCTTGACTCCGTCGGGATCTCGGGGCCGCGCACCGCGCTGGCGCACTGCGTGTGGGTGGACAAAGACGGGATCGATCGGCTCGCTCGCCAGGAGACGAATGTCGTGCACTGTCCCAGCTCCAACCTGAAGCTCGGGAGCGGACTCGCGCCCATTCCCGAGATGCTCGCGGCCGGCTGCCGCGTCGCGATCGGCGCCGACGGGGCGCCCTGCAACAACCGGCTCGATGGCTTTGAAGAGATGCGGCTCGCGGCGCTCATCCAGAAGCCGCGATTGGGTCCTGAGACGATGGCGGCCGCTCAGGTCCTGGAGCTCGCGACGCTGGGCGGGGCGCGGGCGCTCGGCCTGGAACACGAGATCGGGTCGATTGAGCCGGGTAAGTGCGCCGACTTGATCGCGCTGGATCTCGACGGGCCACACGCGCAGCCCGCTGATGCCGATCTGGTGTCGCGAATCGTGTACAGCGCCCGCGCCGCGGACGTGCGCCACGTGATCGTCGACGGCCGGGTCGTCGTGCGTGACGGCGAGCTGAAGACCGGCGACCTCGGCGAGATCCGCACCAGCGCCAACAAGGAGGCGCGCCGGCTGCGGCGCGCCGCGGGGGTTTGAGCGTTAGCTGCTGCCGTTTCCGCCGACCCGGAACCGCCGAATGGTCTGCGCCAGCAGCGCGGCCGCTTCGGAGAGCTGCTGCGACGTATGGGTGAGCTCGCCCAGTGAGGTCATCTGCTGCGCGGTCGCCGCCGAGGTCTGGCGGGCCCCGCTGGCGGCGCCCTCGGCAATTTCAGCCACCTGTTCCATGCGGCGCATCACCTCCCGCATCCGCTTGGTTTGATTCTCGGTTTCCGACGCGAAACTCGAGGCGAACTGAACGGTCGCATTCAAATCCGCGAAGATCGCATCGAGCGCGCTCTGCACAGTCGTGGCGACACTCCCCACTCCTTTCGCCGCTTCGCGACCCTGCTGCATGGCGGCGACCACACGCGTGATCTGTTCCTGAGTTGCGCGCACGCGGGCGCGCACCTCATCCGCGGAGCGCCCGCTTTGCTCGGCGAGCTTGCGGACTTCGCCGGCGACCACGCGGAAGCCAAGCCCGTGCTGTCCCGCGCGCGCAGCCTCGATCGCGGCATTCAGCGCGAGCAGGTCGGTCTGGCTCGCGATTCGCGTGATGCCGTCGACCAGCTTGCCGATCTCCCGCGACTCGCGGTCGAGCTCGGCCGCGACCTCCGAGGCGTGATCCATGTGGACCAGGAGATTCATCAGCAGCGTACTGGCGCGCGCCACTTCTTCGCCGCGCTTGTGCGCCTGGAGCGCGATCTCGGTGATCTGATGCTCGGCCTGTTGAGCGCGAGAGTGCAGCGTCGTCGCGAGGCCGGACGCGGCTTCCGAATCCTGGCGCCCATAGCCGATGAGCTGGCGCTGCCGCTCCGTTCCTTCGGAAAGCTGGACGGTCGTGGTCGAGATTTCCTGCGAGGACGACTGCAGGGCGCGCGCGGCGGCGGCGAGCTCGCGCGCCATCGTTGCCAGCGCGTGCCCCTGCCTGCCGATTTCGCGGATCAGCTCCGCGATGGCCGCGGTCGTGCGGTTCACGCTCACGCCGAGATAACCGAGCTCGTCGGTCGACCGCTCGGCGGCGCCGGTCTCGAGGTGCCGGGTCAGATCGCCGCGCTCGATTTCGCCCAGGACCACCCGCGCCGCGCGCAGGCGATCGACGATCTGCACCAGCATCGGTACCAGCGCGACACAGACGAACACCAGGACAAGGCTGTCCTGGATGTAGATGGGCCAGGGCCAGCCATGGCCCATCTGCTGCGCGAGCGCGGTCGCCAGAGTGAACGCAACGAGGTTGATGATCAGCGCGGCCCATGAGTCACGACGCTCGAGATACAACGCCGCCTGCAGCGGCGCGATCACGTAGGCGCCGTACAGCACGTGCCCGTTCGCGCCCAGGGCGAACAGCACGGCCGAGATCAGGAGGCAGCCGACGACGAGGTTGAGATACACATACCAGGGCCGGAAGCCCGTCCGCTGGACCAGGCGGCGCACCCCGAAATTCGCCACGACGAAGGCGAGGGCGAAGGCGAGTAGGAACCAGGGGGAGATCGGGGTGAGCCCCGCGAGCTTCGCGATCGCCACCAGCACGATCCCGAATCCCACGAAGCCCCAGCGGGCCCGGGTATTCGTGAGGATGTACTGGCGCTGCTTGGCGAGCCGCTCGTCGACGAGCTGGTGCTCGAGGGTCTTCACATCCGAAAGAGGTAGCTGGCTTTCAGGAAAAAGCCATCCCTCGTGCGCGCGAGATCCCGGAAACTGAAGGGATCGGGCTCGCTGAGCGAGGCGCCGTATCCGAAGAAAAAGACGGTGCCGGGGGTCGGCTTGTAGGAAAACAGGAAATCGTTGCGAAACTCGGTTTGCGTTTCGCCGCTGGCGAGCGTGCTGTCCACGATGAGCGGGTTGCCGCTGATCGGATCCCGCAGCGTGTCGCGCTCCTGGGCCAGGTACTGACCCACGTAGCGGAAGAAGATGTCGCGCGTCAGCTGGTACTCCATCTTGAGCCGCGGGATGTTGGCGGTGGAGAACCAGCTTCCGTCTCCGGCGCGGCTCAGGCGCTGATGCGGCCATTGCCCATCGAGCCGCAGCGCCGAGGTCGGCTTCCACGTGAGACTGAAAAACAGATTGAGTGCTCGCCCCTCGGATGCCTCGGCGAAGATCGGCTCGGAGTTGTAGCCGATGCTGACGTCGGCTTTCAACGCCCGATTCGGAGTGCTGAGCGCGGCCAATCCGCTCCACAGGCCGTACAACCCGTGCGGCACGAGGAAGGGGACCGGGGTGCCCGCGGAGTCCACCTGATAGTCGGCATAGTCAGGCGGGTCGAAGCGCTGGTGATTCACGCTATAGAACACGGTGGCCTGCCAGGCGCCGCGCAGCTGAAGAATCCAGCGCTGCGACAGACTGCCCTCGAGTGTGCTCTTGAACTTGAAGAAATCGTTGTACCGCCACACCGGCTCGATACCGATGAACGTGGTGGCGTTCTCGAGCCACGCACCTTGCTTCCCGTACCAGGTGAACCGATTGAAGAACCGCCCTTGCACGATGTTCACGCGATTCACGAACCCGCTCTGGGCGTCGAAGTCGGGACTGATGCCGGTGAGGCGGCCGTGATTGCCGTAGGAATAGCCGGTCCGGTCGTACAAGGTTGCTTCCCACAGCTCTCCGGACCTCACGCCTGCCCCGAGTCCGTCGTTCGTCCACGAGCTCGCGAACTGTGCGGCCGAGTACCAGATCTTTCCCCACACCAGTCGCGCGTCTGCGCTCGCAACGCGGTTCCACGCGGAGCCATCGATCTTGTCGGTGTAGGCGACGCCCACCGTCGAATTGGTGCCGAGGTCGCGACGCAGGCGCAGCAGATTGAACAGGGGACGATCGCCGGTCGCGGAGAAGTCGCGGTCATCCACGGCGCCAATGTACGCGACCCCCGTGCCGCCCACCTTGCCGGTGAGCTTCGCGCCGCCGATCGGCGCGTTGATGCGGCGTGTGTAGATCAGCGCGTTGGGCGTGTCGAACTGCTCGAGTCCCTCGAGGAAGAACGGCCGCTTTTCCGGATAGAACAGCGCGAACCGCTCGTTGACCGTCACCTGACCCACATCGGCTTCCACCTGCGAGAAATCGGGATTCACGGTGCCGGTCGCGCTGAGGTTCTGCGTCACGCCCCAGCGCACATTGCCGCCGAGCTGCGGCTGGGTCTTGCCGTACTGATAGCTCGAATCGCCGGGTGCGCCGTCCACGTGCGACGTGAATTCGGGAGTCAGATCCATCACCAGCCCACGTCGCAGCCCGCTAAGATCTTTCAGCGTTCCCGATTGGATCAGAAAGCTTGCGTTGGCCCGCAGCACCGGCGTCCAGGTGTCCTCGTAGCCCGAATGCTGCGTCAGCCGGACGATTTGGATACCCCAATCCTGGGTCTCACCGCTTTGATACCGGAGGCTCTTGAAGGGAATCCGGACTTCGATTTCAAAACCGGCAGGTGTCAGCCGGCCCTGTGACTCAAAGACATAATCGGGGTTGAGGTCGACGGTGCCGTCGAAGCGGAACCCGGCGTTGGCGCCGCCCGCGGCCCCGGCGAGCCCCTCGCTGCGCACGCCGTCTTCCTGCGCACCGAGCGGATTGACGGCGAACAAGGACGCGCGGCGCCGGTCGTTGAACGTGTCGAGCAGGATCTGGACCTGATCGTCGGCGCCGATGTTATCGCGGTCGGCGAGCGTCGCCCGCACCACGTTGCCGTGCGCCTCGAAGCCGCGAATTCCGAAATACATCGCGTCGGGCGCGTACAGGACGAGCACTTCGGTCGAATCCTCGGCGGGCCGGCTGTCGACCGGCCGGTATTGCGTGAAGCCCTTGAGCAGGGCGGCCTGGCGCCAGACCTCGTCGTCGAGCACGCCGTCGATGCGCACCGCGACCGCCTCGAGCCGGGGCGCGCTGATCTCGATCTGACGAAGACGGCCGTCGTAGACCGGCTGCTGGGCGGCGGATTGTGCGAGGATGAGAAGGGCGGCGAGCATACGAAATAAAATAACGTGCGGCGTGTGGCGTGCGGCGTGTCAACGTCTAGTTCGAGACAACCCTACGAAACGTCAGGTCGTGCCGCTGCGCCGCGCGCCGCACGCCCCACGTTCTTAACTATTCGTAACGCAGCGCCACGATCGGATCCAGCGACGCGGCCCTGCGCGCCGGCCAGATCCCGAAGAACAATCCTACGATCGCGCTGAACACGAACGCGATCAGAATCGCGAACACGTTGATCGACGTATTCCAGTGCGCGAGCTTCGACAATCCCACGGCGCCGAGCGTGCCGAACAGAATTCCGATCAGGCCGCCCACGAGGCACAACACGAGCGCCTCGACCAGGAATTGGAACATGATGTTGAAGCGCGTCGCCCCCAGCGCCTTGCGCACCCCGATTTCGCGCGTCCGCTCGGTCACGGACACGAGCATGATGTTCATGATCCCGATGCCGCCGACGAGCAGGCTGACGGCCGCGATGCCGGCGAGCAGGTAGGTGAACGTCTCCGTGGTCTGCTGGAACGTGGCCAGGATATCCGACTGGTTGCGGATCTGGAAATCGTTCTCGGCCCCGGGGCGGATCTTGTGCTCGCGACGCAGCACGCGCTCGATCTCGATCATCGTGAGCGTCATCTGCGGCACGCTCGCGGCGTCCACCGTGATCGAGCGCAGCCGGTCGGTGCCCATGATGCGGTAGCGCGCGGTCTGCAGCGGGATGAGAATCTGCTCGTCGGGATTGCCGAAGCCGCCGGCCGAGCCCTTGGGGGCCAGCACGCCGATGATCTCGAACGGAATCCCGCGGATCTGGATTTCCTGCCCGATCATCGCCTGCGGGTTGGCGTTCAGCATGTCCGGAATCGCCGAGCCGAGCACCGCATAGCGGCGCCGGCCCTCGTCCTCGCCCGCGGTGAACATGCGCCCCGCCACCACGGTGTAATTCTTGACCGCGGTGTAATTGGGCGTGGTGCCCACGATGCTCACGTTCTGATTCAGATTGCCGCGCTTGATCTGCAGGTTGCGGGTCAGCTCCGGAACGACGCCTTTGACGTAGCGCGCGTCCTGCGCGAGCGCCTCGTAGTCATCCATCGTGAGCGAAACGCGCATGTCCATGAAGATCCCGCCGCGGAACGACGCGCCCGGAAAGACCGACAAGAGCGTAGGCCCGAGCGCCTGAATCCGGGCCTGCACCGCCTTCTGGGCGCCGCTGCCGAGCGCCACCATCGTGATCACCGCGCCCACGCCGATGATGATGCCCAGCATCGTGAGGAACGAACGCAGTTTGTTCGCCCGAATCGCCTGAAGCGCGACCTGAAAGATCTCGCTGAGCAGCACGTTACTGCCTCGGCGCGGGCGCTGGTTGCGTCCGTTGCTGCTGCGTCGGCTGCTGCTGCTGGAGGCCCGGCAGGCCGCCGCCGCCCGTCATGTTGCGCATGCGCTGCTGCATGTCGCGCTGCGAATTCAGCAGCGAAGCGCTCGGCAGCACCAGGACGGTATCCTGCTCGGTCAAGCCATTGACGACCTCGATGTAATCGAGATCGGTGAGGCCGGTACGAATCTGGACCGGCGTCGGCTTCCCGTCTTTCAGGGTGAACACGATATAGCTCGAGACGTCGACGTTCCGGCGCATCGCGCCCCCTCCCGCCGCGCCGCCGCCGGCGCGCTGGAACTGCGAACGCATCGCCGCCAGCGCAGCCTGGTCGGCGGCCGTGAGCTCCTGGCCCGACATCCGCTTCTGGAACGCCGCGCGCACCTGCTGCTCCGTCACACCCGGGGGCAGCTGCACCGTCCGGCCGTCCGGCATCGTCATCGTATTGCCGGCCGGCGCAGCCACAGAATCGCGCCGGGGGGGGGCACCCGTTCCGCCGCC
>DASTDR010000070.1:0-4047 GCA_035710265.1 Gemmatimonadales bacterium
GCATGGCATCCCGTCGCTTCATTCGTCGCGCCCATCGCGCCGGTCAGGACGTGTACATCTGGACGGTGAACGACGCTGCCTGGATGCTCGTGGGTCTGACGCGCGGCGTCGACGGACTCATTACCGATCATCCCGACCTCGCGCGTCGCGTCATCACCGCGCGCGCCCGCATGAGCGAGCCACAGCGGTTGCTCGTGGCGATGCTCATTCGCTTCGGCGCCACCGCGCAGGCGGTGCAAACGGAGGATGCGCTGCGGCCGTAAGCTCAACACATCGCGCGCCGTGACCGCTTCACTTCCGAAGAATGGTTGCGAGCGGTGCGGACCGCGGCTGCAGGCGCCGGCCCCGCATCCACCAGCTGCTTGGTGACGGGCTCGACGCGCACGTTCAGTCCTTCGAGCGTACGCGAGCCGAGTAACACGAGGTCACCCGGTTCCCCGAAGACGACGTCGTCGGCGGTGCGTTTGCCGGCGACATAGATCAAGGCGTGTCCGGTCCACCGCCCCAGGACCGTACCGTTCGCCTGGCGGAAGCGCCGCTGTTCGTAGCGCTCGATGCCGAGCACATCGAGCACGCTCGCGGGAATCCAGGACAGCTCGGCGCCCGTATCCACGAGCGCTGCAGTGACCACGCGGCGCTCGCCGGGACGTGCCGGATTCTCGACCGCGAGGTCGACTCGAAAGAGCCCCATATCGTCCATGATGATCGCTCCTGGTGACCATCCGAGTTGTACCATGCCAGCGCACGCGGTGTCAACTGTTCGCGATTCCCAGCGCCTGTCCGGGCAATCCCGAAGTGCGTTTCGGCGTGACGTTCGCGCACAGCACGCCGGTGCTCGCGCCGGGAGGCAGGCTGCTCCTTGTCGTCGGCACTCTGGGCAGATGGTGGGATCGATGCTCTGGTCGTCCCGGGCGGGATGCAGGGTCCTGAGCGGTATAGGCGACTCCGCCGCAGGCCCGAATGGCAGCGACGTTAATGTCAGCTATTTCGACACTTCGGACAGCACAGTCGCCGTAATTCAGCAGGACGGAATCTGGCCGGCGATTACTGCATCACCGCCAGTGCATATCCCGTGAGCTCTCGCAGCCCGACGGTCGCGTCGATGTTCGCGACTTCCCGCAACGTCGCCGAAAACTGGTTGGCGTACCGCTCGTCCGTTTCGAATGTGAGAATGGTGCCGTTCGTGAGCGTGCCGGTGAGCGCGATCGTGCTCGCAGAGGACTGCACAGGTGCCCCCCACAGCTGCAAACCGGCAACGGTGACCACCGATCTCGGCGTTGCCGGCCCGGAAAGCATGACGACGGCCGAGCCGTCCTGACCGCTGTTGGGACTCGTCAGGACGACGCGCAGGGTGACCGACGCACTACTGGCAACGTCGTCCTTACAGCCGAGCGCGAGCAGCACCAGACCGATGAGTGCGAGCCGGTTCATGGAGTCGCTCCCGTGCGGCGTACCCACGCCAGGAAGTCGCCCGCGTCGTACGACCCGTTGGCGTTGCCTTGCGTGTCGAGTCCCTGTTGGTCGCCTTTGCCGAGCGAGCCATCCCGCTGCAGCAGCTCTGAGACGACTGCCTCGTTTGTCATCGTTGACGGCGTCGAACACACGCTGGAGCGCGAGGACGGCGGCGCGCTGCGCCCGTCGACCAGGGGAATGACGCAAGCGAGATCGGGAGCAAAGCCGGCGCCGGTCAGTTGATTGACGGCGGCTGCATAACTCGTCCACATCCCCGCGTAGCTGCCTGCACTGTCGGCGACATACACGGGAATGTTCAAGAGCGCGTCGAAAGCCGAAGAGCCGTTGCCGACGAGCTGGTCGAGTGGCGGGTTCGCCTCGTAGGCATCGAAGAGCGATTGCACGGAGGCGCGGACCGTTTCCTGGATAATGCTCTTGGTCAGCGCAGTGTTGTTCCGCATCTTGTAGTCACCGAAGATCTTGAATGTCTGGCGCTTCATGTTCATCACGGTTCCGCCGGCCGCGTTGTAGGAATCGTGGTAGGTGTGCTCGCTATTCGCGATGAGCCCCCACCCACTGCGGTAGCTTTCCATGAGATCCCGGCGTGCCGCGTCGGACGTTTGCAACGGCGGCAATGTCGCGCCAACCGAGACCTTCCCGCCACCCTGATCCCGGTTGCCTCCACCCATCGTGATCACGTTCTCCATCCAGGCGTAAGCGGCCACGGAACGGAGGCTGTTGTCCCCCATAATCTCCCAGGACGTACGGTCCCGGCTCACGATGACATGGCCGTACGCGAACAAATCGGTGAGACTGTGCAGCGCGCTGGCTTCATGATGCAGCGCCTTCACCCAGTACCGTGAGTCGGTGCGCGCCAGGAGCGCGTACTTCAGCGCCATGCGATGCATGCCGACGTACCAGGCGACCGCCGCCTGCTGCCAGTGCCAGTCGTTCACATTGGCGATGCGCATCATCTCATCGCCCCACCAGCCTGCATCGAGCCACTCTTCTGGCCAGGCCGTGTTGCTGACCGTGTTGCCGAGCGTCCCGAACGGCGGCCACAGACCTGATCCGATGAAGGCGAGGTAGGTGCGAACGGGGATGTCCGGCGGCTCATAGCCGCAATCCAGCGGCCCGAAGCAATCGGTGCCGTACTCGAAGAAGATCCTGCCCTTGGCGCGGTCCCCGCCGATGCCGCGGTACGCAGCACTATCGGCCTGCGTGAGATAGCACCGCGCCGGGTTAGCCGCTGCGCACGACACGGTGCGGCGGTAATCTCCGTACAGCGCGACCAGCTCGCCGAACGTGAATCTCGCATCCTGCGTGCCGTCCCAGGCCGGGACCCAGAGCGTGCGCGTCGACGTGATCTCTGCGACGTCCGGGATATGAAACTTGAAATTGCCATCTCGCTGCCCGTAATTCGTCCAGTAGCTGTTGTCCTGGACGTCGTGCTCGGTTGAGTCGTATCCAGCCTTGCCGTTTTCCCGGATTCCGATGGCCAGTTCCTTGGCGTTTTGATACCTCGCGCGGGTCTGCGGGAAATCTTCAAAGCCGGTCAGGGCCGGGAACGTCGCCGAGCGTTGATTCACCCGGGCCATGGCGAGGTCCGCGATCCATTTGTGTTCTTCGGAGTTGTAGACGGCGCTCGTCGTCGCGGAGCGGTGCGCAGTGATGCCGAGCAGGATGGCGCCGACGGCGAGGAACTGCGCGCGGGGGAGGCTCAAGATACGCATGGTCGTCTCCTACGGTGCTAAACGTGACGCACCGCGGTCCGGAACCGGCAACTGAAATGGAGGCGGGATCCCGATAGACTACACCAATCGTGATCGACCGCTACCCCCCGGGGCAGTTTTGTGCTCGGCGCGCCGAAGTGATCGACGGGACATGATCGCCGTGCCTGTTTCCAGTGACCTGCTCTGCGAGGATCGCGCGAGCGACACGTGCAGTGTGAGGGAAAGCGCAGCGAGAGTGAGTAGACGCGAAGCAGATCCATTGCGCCAGCAGCACTCAGAGTGAGCGGCGGGGCGCGCTTTCTTGAAAAAAGGGGTAGGATGTCTTCCCATGGTCATACCAGTTGCCCGTGCGCCCGTGCGCCCGTGAGTCGGTCAGCCGTGTGATCAGGCATGCCATGTGTCTTGTGGCGGCGCTTCTGTGCGCGGCCACGCCGGTGGCCGGACAGGTCCGGGGCGTCTATCCGCTCGGCATGAGCGCGGTCAATGCGGGATCACTCTTCGGCCCTGGGGCGACCTATGTGAACGCGTTCCTCTTCTACGCGCGCGACGAACTCCGCGGCGCCAAGGGGGAGCTCGTGGCGACCGGCAAGCAAACGGTCCTCATGGACCTCAACACCATCGCCTGGGCCAGTCGGAAGCCGGTTCTGTTCGGTGCGCGCATCGCGGCGGCGGCCACCCTGCCGATTGCCAACAACTCACTCACCTCGGATGCGCTCGGCCCACAGAGCGGTGGAGGCGGTTTCGCCGATTCGTACTACCAGCCGCTGATGCTCGGCTGGCAACTGTCCCGCGCCGATATCAAGGCGGTCTACGGATTCCTCGCGCCGACCGGCGCCTTCGACGCCGGACGCACGGACAACGT
>DASTDR010000071.1:0-5462 GCA_035710265.1 Gemmatimonadales bacterium
GTCCAGGAGATCGTGAAGAGCTTCTTCGGCAAGGAGCCGCACAAGGGCGTCAACCCGGACGAAGTCGTGGCGATCGGGGCGGCGATTCAGGGCGGTGTGCTCGCGGGCGAGGTGAAGGACGTGCTGTTGCTCGATGTCACCCCGCTCTCGCTCGGCATCGAGACCCTGGGGGGCGTGACGACGGTTCTCATTCCGCGCAACACGACGATTCCGACCAAGAAGTCGGAAGTGTTCTCGACCGCCGAGGACAATCAGACGACCGTGGAGATTCACGTGCTCCAGGGCGAGCGGCAGATGGCGCAGGACAACCGCACCATCGGCAAGTTCCAGCTCACGGGAATTCCACCGGCTCCGCGCGGCATCCCGCAGGTCGAGGTGACGTTCGACATCGATGCGAACGGCATCCTGCACGTGTCCGCCAAGGACAAGGCGACGGGCAAGGAGCAGAAGATCCGGATCGAAGCCTCGTCGGGTCTCGCCGACAAGGACATCGACAAGATGGTCAAGGACGCCGAGGCGCATGCGGCCGAGGACAAGAAGCGGCGGGACGTGATCGAGCAGCGTAACCGGCTCGATAACATGGTGTACCAGGTGACCAAGGAATCAAAAGAATGGGTCGACAAGCTCGAGGCCGGGCTCAAGTCACGGCTCGACAACGCGATCCAGCAGGCCCAGGCGGCGCTGCGCAGTGGAAATGCTGACGAAATCAGCAAAGCGCTGGACGAGCTGCAGCAGGCATATTCCGCAGCGGGCGCTTCGTTGTACGCGGCTCGCAGTGCGGAAGGGGCGGCGCCGGGCGGCGAAGGGGCGGCGAAGGGCGGCGACGGCCAGGCCGGCGCTGGAGCGGAGGCCGGAGCAAAGAAGGATGAAAATGTCGTCGATGCAGATTACGAGATCATGGACGACGATAAATCGAAGAAGTCCTAATAAGGGGGCACGATGTCGGTGAAGACGCGGGACTGGTTGAAGTTCGGCAGCCTGGTGGCGATTGCCTTCGCGCTCGGCCTGGCATTCGCCGCGGCATTCCGGCTGCCGACGCGTGGTGAAGCGGCGGTTCGAGCGGTGTTGCAGGATACGCGGCGATCGCCGGTTCCACAGGCCAAAGCTGCGGTCGATCTCGGCGAAGCATTCGCGTCGGTCGCCGAGCACGTCAAGCCTGCCGTGGTGTTCATCCGATCGGAGCGCCGCGAGCGTACCACGAACCGGCGGCTGCCGCCGGGGTTCGAAGACTTCTTCCAGGGCCCGCGTCGGCCGCAGATCGAGCAGGGGTCGGGGTCGGGCTTCATCGTTTCGCAGGACGGCTACATCCTCACCAACAACCACGTCGTCCAGGGCGCCGACCGCGTCACGGTGCGGCTGTACGACAACCGGGAGTTCAGCGCGACGACGGTCGGGACTGATCCGGCCACCGACGTGGCCGTGATCAAGTTCCAGACGACGTCGCTGCCCACGGTGAAGCTGGGCGACGCCGACTCGACCGACATCGGGAACTGGGTGCTGGCGATCGGCAACCCGCTCGGCGAGAACTTTACGTTCACGGTGACGGCCGGAATCGTCAGCGCCAAGGGGCGGCTGCTCACCGGGCTCAACCAGAGCCGCTACGCGATTCAGGATTTCATTCAGACGGACGCGGCGATCAACCCGGGCAATTCGGGTGGGCCGTTGGTCAACGTGCGCGGCGAGGTCATCGGCATCAACTCGGCCATCGCCAGTGAGACCGGGTTCTATGCCGGGTACGGGTTTGCAATCCCGATCAACCTCGCCCGCGCCGTGATGACGCAGCTCATCGCCACGGGGCACGTCGAGCGCGCGGTGATGGGCGTCAGCATCAAGGACGCGACGCAGGAAGACGCCGACGCAGTGGGATTGTCGGCGATCCGGGGTGTCGTGGTGCGCGACTACTCCTATGGTGACCGGCCCGAGGATTCACCGGCGCGCCGCGCCGGGATTCAGCAGGGTGACGTCATCACGGCGGTGGATGGCCAGCCGGTGCAGTCGGTTCCACAGCTGCAGCAGCGTGTCGGCTTCAAGAAACCGGGCGACGTGGTCCGCGTGACGATCGTGCGCGGCAAGGGCCAACAGCAGACGATTTCCGTCAAGCTCGCCGCACCGCCGGGTGCGGATGATGACAACGTGGCGAGCAACGACTCCCGGCGCCGGGACGAGTCGGCGTCCGCCACCGGTCCGCTGGGAATCTCGGTGCAGCCGCTGACACAGGAAGACATTCGGGATACGGAGTTGCGGCCGGTGCTGCGCTCGGGCGGCGCGCTGGTCGTCACGCAGGTGTCCCCTGATGGCCCGGCGTATCAAAAGCTGGCCGATGCCAGCTCGGGCTATCCCGACATCATTCTCAAAGTGAACGGGGCCCCGACTCGTACCGTGTCGGAGTTCCGGCAGGCGATCGGCGCGATCAAGAAGGGCGACATTGCGACGCTGTCGGTGCTGCGGCGGACGCCGGACGGCTGGCTGGGTGACGTTGTGCGAATTCGGGTTCCGTAACGGACCAGGCCGTACGCGAACGGGGATCGCGTCTGCGATCCCCGTTTTTTTTGCTTTCCTGCGCACAAAATCGCGTTGCCGGGTTACAGATGTAGAACGACCACCGGATAGCCGGATGCCATTCAAGAGCAAAGCCCAACGCCGGAAGTTCGCCGCGCTGCTGATGAGCGGTGACATCACGCCCGAACAATACGAGCGCTGGAATCGTGAGACGGGCCGCGCGCAGTTGCCGGAGCGTGTGAAGCGGAATCGCAAGAACAAGAAAAAGAAGCTCTCGACGCGCAACACCACGAGAACGTCACGGGCGAAGCGTGGCCGGCGGTAGTAGAATGGGTTCATGTTACCCACGGTGCTGCAGTGGATCGGACGCGTGACCAGCGCCGTCGTTCTCGCATTCATTCTATTGAGCGCCACAGTGCCGTCTGGACCACCGACGAACAAGCAGCTCGTGGCCATGATCTTCTTCCCCGGCCTCGTCGGAATCGGATTGATCTTCGCTTGGTGGCGCGAAGGACTCGGTGCCATCGTGGCGACGGCCGGGCTGGTGGGGTTCTATGCCTGGCACGCGATCAGCGGCGCACACCTCGCCCGCGGTCCCTGGTTCGTGATTTGCTGGTCACCCACATTGTTCTTCGCCGCCTCATGGCTGCTCCGACATCGCGCCACGACCGAATCCCCCTGAGTTGGAGACACCTGACGCTCGGCGCATGTCCCGGTCCAAAACGGCGGCCTATGTCCTCCTGATCCTGACGCTGATCCCGTGGGCCTTCTGGATCGGGATCATCGTGTGGGCCAGCCGGAACCCCGACCCGGCCGCGTATGACGAGTCCATGCTTACAGTCTTGGGTGCGGTGGCGCTGGGGGTCATGTCCCTCACCCTCGGGCTGATCATCTACTACATCGTTCATCTCTACACGAAGAGCGGCTTGCCGGGCCCGATGCGCGCGCTCTGGCTCGTGCTGATCGTGTTCATGAACCTGTTCGCGATGCCAGTCTATTGGCTTCTCTACGTCTGGTCGAAACAGGACGTCGTAACGACTCCCGACTCCTTCCCTGGGCCGCCTCCACCGATCGCCGAGGTGTGGCGTCCGACGTCCGATCTGCATCCTGTCGATGTCGGTGCGTTGAGTACTGCGGGCGAGCTCCTGGATGCGAGTATCGTGCTCACCAGGCGGAACTACTGGCGCATCCTTCGCGCGGCGCTTCCCGCCCTGGTCCTGGCGTTTACCGTCGAGGCTCTGCTCGAGCTTCTGGGCGCCTCGACAGATACGCTCGGGATGGTGGTGTCGATGATCCCGTGGGCACTCGTCGAAGGCCTGTGCATCGCCTGCTGCTGGTACTTGCTCCACGGCGCAGCGCCGACATTCGGCGACAGTTGGCGGATGATCTCACCGCGGCTCGGCACGGTGATCATCAGCTACGCCTTGAAGTGGGTCGCGATCTTGATCGGGTTGGTTTTCCTGATCGTCCCCGGCCTCATCGTGATGGTCCGCTTCTTCGGAGTCCCGACACTGTGTATCACGGAGCAGGCGTCCCTGGGTCTAGCGGTTCGTCGGAGCCTCGGATTGTCACGCGGGCGGTTCAAAGTTTTGGCGGCAACCGTCGGTCTGGTCGAAATACTTGTTTTCGTGCTCCCGATGCTGATTCCCCCGCTCCTGCCTGGAGGCTCCTGGGAATCCCCCTCTCCGCTGGACACCGTTGGCGCGTCCGTCATCTACATGATGCTCACACCATTCCGCGCGGCTGTGCTTACCACCTTGTACCTCAGCCTGCGGATGAGCAAGGAAGGCTACGATCTGAGCGTCAGTCTGGGGAATCTGTCGCGCGGGGTCTAGGCAGGGACAGCGACCGCGCGCTTTTCAGTGAGCATGATGATCGCGGTCAGGAACAACCAGAGCACGAAACCAGCCTGGGCGTAGTACATGTACGGCAGGGTCTCGCGGAATACGAGCGCCACGACCGCGCACAGCACGGCAACAACCCAGGCGAGCCAGGCCAGCCAGCGCGGCCACACGGCCGCATTGCGGATCGCCCACCCGAAGGTGTACGCCACGAAGCCGAGCAGGAAGGTCGCGAGCCGCTCCGCCGCGAGCCCAAACGGGTGCAGCATGTCGTACACGAACACCGCGTGCGTCGCGGCCAAGCCGGCGTCCGCCTGCTTGAAGGCAAACGCGAGCTGATACCCTGCCCCGACCATGAACAGGATGTTGATGGACCAGACCGAGAATGCAAACGCGCCGAGTCGAATCCCGGCGCGCGAGGGCGAGGCCCCGGCCGTGTCGTTGTGCCGCAGGGACACGCCGATCAGCCCGGCATACATGAACGCGAGCCCGAACAGCAGCGACCAGTGGATCACGCGCCAGCGCGCGGTTTGGGCAACCAGGCTGAGCTGCGCCGCGCCGTCACCGGAGAGAATCGGGTGCACGGCACCGGCGCCACCAAACAGCAACGTGCCGATCAACAGGCATAATCCGTAGAAGAGCGGCCGGCGCGTGACGACCATGCCCCCAATCTAGCACGCACTGGGCCCGCCGATATATTGTGCCGCAATGGACCTCAATCGGATTCTCCGCGAAGGTTTCATCGCCGGGTGCATCGGCGCGGCCGTCGTCGCCGCATGGTTCCTGATCGTGGACACGATCAACGGCCAACCCCTCTTCACCCCTGCGATGCTCGGCAGTGCGGTGTTCTGGGGCGCACCCGGACCGGAAGCGGTCGTCATCGAGCCCGCGAGAATATTCGGTTACACGATGATCCACGTGAGCGCGTTCGTTGTCGTAGGCTGTATCGCCGCCGCTCTCGCCGCCGAAGTCGAGTATGCCCCTTCGACGCTGTTCCTGATCATCGTCGGATTCTGCTTCTTCGAAGTCGGCTTCTACATCCTCGTCGCGTTGCTCGCCAAGCCGCTCCTGGGCTACCTGGCCTGGTGGAGCGTGGCGATCGGCAACGGCTTAGCCGCCCTT
>DASTDR010000072.1:0-10283 GCA_035710265.1 Gemmatimonadales bacterium
CCCGGGGGTCAGACAATAACTTAGAACACCCTGCTTGCTGACAGGACGATCGTCGACTTGGCTACGTCCTGCGTTTCCTGCGACCCCGGCGTCGTCGGGGCATAGCGGTAGAATCGGCTCTCGGCATTCGTCCCGACCGCGGCCGCCCCGAGCGTGATCACGCCAAACTGCCGCGACAGCCCGATTTTGTAATCGGCGTACGACAGCTGGTGATAATTGCGCACGGACTGATAGCCGCCGTGCAGCGCCAGATTCACGCCCTCGACGATATCAAAGGAAGCATTGAGGTCGACGTAGCCCGAGCCCTTGGTGTTGCCGGTTCCGAGACAGTCAGTTGTCTCGGGCGTACCATCGCTGGAGATCCCGCAGTAACCGCCGATCGTGCTCGTCTTCATGCCGAACAGATCGCTCACGGCGTGCCAGTACTTGGCGGAGAACTGCTGATACCGGAGGCCCAGATACACCTCCAGCGTGTTGTAGTGATCACCTGGATCGATGTTGTAGCGCGCCCCGGGGTAGCGGTAATACTGCGCGCCGAAATCCCAGCCGAGCTTCGCGTACGTCCAACGGTATCCACCATAGAGATCCAGCTCCAGCGAGCCACCGTTCAAGAACTGGTTGCCGCTGACGTTCGAACCCCACGCGCCCAGGTACACACGGGACGCATATTCGAGCCCGCCTTGAATCGCCGGCTGCGTGTACGTCTGCGACACACCCCGGAAGCGGTAGTCGCCGGCGAGCGTGACGTTCCCGGAGAGCGATACCGTCTGGGCCGCCATGAAGCTCGCCACGAGATACGCCGCGGCGGTCATACGGCCGGCTCCGGTGCGGGGGTCGGCGATCCCTCGACCCCAAAGTGCTCCACGACCACGCTGCCACCCAGCGACGCGCCGGTACCCGCGAGGCCACCCAGGTCCGTGCCGAAGTACGCCTCTTCGCCATGCTGGCTGAGGTCGAGTCCGGCGCTCTCTTCAGGCACATCGGCGCGCGCGCCGATCGTCACCTGGATGAGGGCGAGAATACCGAGCGTGCCGAGTGCGGCGACCGCGACGGTCGCGAGAACGGCGAGCAACTGCGTACCGATCTGCGCGGCGTTGCCGGCAAGCAATCCGTCGCCGCCGGCCGCGTTCACGACCTTGGTCGCGAACACGCCGGTCAGAAGCGCGCCGGCGATTCCCGCCATCCCGTGGCAGGAGAAGACATCGAGCGCATCATCGAGCTTGGTCCGCGACCGAATCTGGATCGCCGTGTAGCTGACGCCCGCGGCGAGTATCCCGATCGCCAGTCCGGACAGCGGCGTGACGTAACCGGCCGCCGGTGTGATACCGACCAACCCGACCACGAGCCCCGTTGCGGCGCCGACTGCCGTGATCTTGCCGGTGCGGATCAGATCCAGCGCCGCCCACGTGACGAGCGCGCCGGCCGCCGCGGTGTTCGTGTTCACGAACGCCAGTGCGGCGATGCCGTTCGCGGCCAGCGCCGACCCTGCGTTGAACCCGAACCATCCGAACCACAGCAGTCCCGCGCCGAGCAGGACCAGCGGCACGTTGTGCGGCGCGATGGGTACGCGGCGATAATCACGCCGGGGACCGAGGAACCAGGCGGCGACCAGCGCCGAGACGCCCGCGCTGATGTGCACCACCGTGCCGCCCGCGAAGTCGAGCGCGCCGCGCTTGAGCAGCCAGCCGCCCGAGCCCCAAACCCAGTGCGCGAGCGGGTCGTAAATCAGTGTCGCCCACAGCACGAGAAACACCACGTAGCCGCGGAACCGCATCCGCTCCACGATCGCGCCCGAGATCAGCGCGGGCGTGATAATGGCGAACATCCCCTGGAACATCGCATGGGCCTGGAGCGGGATCGTCGCCGAATAGGTCGGATTCGGTTCCAGTCCCACGTTCTGCAAGCCGAGCCACGACAGGCCGCCGAGCCACGCATTACCTGGGCTGAATGCGATCGAATAGCCGACCAGCATCCACTGCACCCCGACCACCCCGAGCGCTACAATGCTCATCATCATCGTATTCAGCGCGTTCTTGGGACGCACCAGCCCGCCATAGAAGAACGCGAGACCAACCGTCATCAACAGCACGAACGCGCTCGAGACGAGGACCCAGGCAGTATCCCCCGACGACACCGTGGCTTGCATCACACCGCACCTCCCATTCCGGCCGCGTTGATCGCCGCGCGTTGGACCGCGTCGGCGTTGACGGCGGTCAGAGCGGCGTTGTCTACCTCACCCGTGCGGATGCGAATCACCCGCTCGATTGGCTGTATGAAGATTTTTCCGTCGCCCACCTCGCCGGTGCGCGCGGAGGACAGGATCGCCTGCACGCACGGCTCGACGAAGGGCTCGGAGCAGACCATCTCGATTTTGACTTTTTCGTGGAACTCCATGACGAGCGCCGTCCCGCGATACTGCTCGAAGCGCTCGTGCTCACCTCCATGCCCGCTGACACGGCTCAGGGTGATGCCCGTGATGCCGGCGCGGAACAACGCCGCTTTGACTTCGGGAACGCGGTCGGGACGTACGATCGTCGTGATCAATTTCATGCACGGCTCTCCGTCGGTTGGAGTGGAGCAATGGATTCGACCACCGCCGGCGCAGGCGGGGGCGGGGCCACTTTGCGAAACAGCGAGCGATACGCGTCCCACTGCCCGAGAATCGCCCGGGCCCGGGCGCTGCCGGTCTTGTGGAAATGCTGCTGCACGAGCTTGCGCAGCGCGCGCTCGTCCATCGAGTTCAGCCCGGTGACGGCGACCATGTCGCGATTGCAGTGCGATTCGAGTACGCCGCGCTCGTCCAGCACATACGCGATGCCGTTCGACATGCCGGCCCCGAAATTCCGGCCGACCGCGCCTAGTACCACCACCACCCCGCCCGTCATGTACTCGCAGCAGTGATCGCCCGCGCCTTCGATCACCGCGACCGCCCCGGAATTGCGGACGGCAAACCGGTCGCCGGCCGCGCCGGCCGCGTACAGCCGGCCTGACGTGGCGCCGTACAAGGCCGTGTTGCCCAGCACGACGCCCGTCGCATAGCCGGCTCCACGGAAGGGGCGAATCACGATCTCCCCGCCGCACAACCCTTTGCCGACGTGGTCATTGGCTTCGCCTTCCAGCTGCAGCTGCATCCGCGGAATCGTGAACGCGCCGAAGCTCTGGCCCGCGCTGCCGCGGAACCTGAGGCGCAGCGGCTCGCCGGGCCCGGCGGCGCCGTGCGTGCGCGCGAGCTCACCGGCGATGCGCGCACCGACGGTCAGATGGTGATTGCCGATCGCGATGACGCGGGGCGCCGGATCGGTGCGCGCCAGGATCTCGGCATCGAGCGACACGATACCGGGCCGGGCGTTGCGGGCGATGGTGCGGCGCCGGGCGCGCGACGGGTCGGCGGGCGGCTGCAGCAACGCCGACAGATCGAGCATCTGCGCGCGAGGGTGATCCATCCGGTCCACCCGCTCGAGCAGCTCGACGCGTCCGATCAGCTCATCCAGGCGTCGTGCCCCGAGCGACGCCATGATGCGGCGCACCTCTTCCGCGATGAACGTGAAGTACGCCATGACCTGCTCGGGCGTCCCTTTGAACTTGGCCCGGAGATCCGGGCGCTGCGTCGCGATGCCGGTCGGGCAGCTGTTCAGGTGGCACTGCCGCGCCATCGCGCAGCCGAGCGCCACCACCGTGGCCGTGCCGAATCCGAACGCCTCCGCGCCCAGCAGCGCGGCAATCACGACGTCGCGCCCCGTCCGGAGGCCGCCGTCGGTGCGCACCTCGATGCGCTCCCGCAGGCCGTTGCGCATCAAAATCGCCTGGGTCTCGGCGAGCCCCAGCTCCCACGGCGAGCCGGCGTGTTTGATCGACGACAACGGCGAGGCGCCGGTGCCGCCGTTGTGCCCGGAGATCAGCACATAGTCGGCGTACGCTTTCGCCACCCCGGCGGCTACCGTGCCGACGCCCGCCTCGGCAACCAGCTTGACGCCGATGCGCGCGGCTGGATTGACCTGCTTCAGGTCGTGAATCAGCTGCGCGAGGTCTTCGATCGAATAGATGTCGTGATGCGGCGGCGGCGAAATCAGCGGAATGCCGACCACCGCGTGCCGCAGACGCGCGATGAGGTCGGTGACCTTGTGCGCGGGCAGCTGCCCGCCTTCGCCCGGTTTCGAGCCCTGCGCGATCTTGATCTCGAGCTCGTCAGCGCGCACGAGATAGCTCGTCGTCACTCCGAAACGGCCGGAGGCGACCTGCTTGATCCGGTTGTCCGCGCGATCGCCATCCGCGCGCGGGACATAGGTCGCGGGATCTTCGCCGCCTTCGCCCGAGTTCGAGCGCGCGTGCATGCGATTCATCGCGATCGCCAGCGTCTCGTGCGCCTCGGGCGACAGCGCGCCCAGCGACATGGCGCTCGAGATGAAGCGCCGGCGGATGTCTTCCACGGGCTCGACGTCTGCGAGCGGAACCGGCACCTGCTCCTGGAAGGCCAGGAGATCGCGCGGACCTCCGGGAGCGCGGGTCTTCACGGCATCGGTGAACGCGGCGTACTCGCCATGCTGCAGCGCGCGGACGAGCGGCGGAGACCAGCCATGATCTTCGCCGTCCCGGCGATAGCGAACGCGCCCGTGATCGGGCAGTGCTGCCCCCTCGGCGGCGGTCCGCTGACGCGCGAGCACGTCCTCGGCAAGCTCCCGGAAGCCGACGCCGCCGATGATCGACGCGGTGCCGCTGAAGCAGCAATCGACGACCTCCTCGCCGAGTCCGAGCGCTTCGAAGATCTGCGCCCCCGCGTACGACTGGAGCGTCGATATCCCCATCTTCGAAAGGATCTTGAGCAGTCCCTTCTCGGCCGCGCTGCGATACTGCGGCGCGGACGACTCGGCATCCCGGAGGCATTGCAGCGCGAGCCAGGGATGCACCGCTTCCGCTCCGTACCCGAACAGGGCCGCTAGGTGATGCACATCCCAGGCGTCCCCCGCTTCCGCGACGAGACCTGTGCGAATGCGTTGCCGCGCACGCACGAGACCCTGATGGACGGCCCCAATCGCCAGCAGCATGGGGATCGGGGCCCGGGCTTTGTCCGCGTCACGGTCGCTGATGACGAGGAGGCTCGCGCCGCGGCGCACCGCAGTGACGGCGTCCTGAGTGAGCTCCTCGAGGGCGTGCTTCAGCTCGTCGGGACCGGCGGCAGCCTCCCACACCGCGCTCAGCGTCACCAGGTCTGGCGCGCCGGAGCGCCGGAGCGCCGCCATTTCCCCGGCAAGCAGCACCGGATGCTCGAGGCGCAGCAGGGTACGTCCTCCCGGGCGCTGCGCGAGCAGCGAGCCGCGCCGGCCGAGGTACATGACCAGCGACATCACCAGCTCTTCGCGCAGCGGATCGATCGCCGGATTCGTCACCTGGGCGAAGCGCTGCCGCAGGTAGGCATAGACGCTTTGCGGCACGCGAGACAGCGGCGGGATCGGTGTGTCGTCGCCCATGCTCCAGATCGCGTCCTTGCCTTCAGCCGCCATCGGCGAGATCACGAACTTGAGATCCTCGTGACTGTACCCGAACGTGTGCTGGCGCGCGGTGAGCTCGCCGGGCGGGAGCACCGGGCCAAGGGCAGTCACCTCCGTGGGGAGCTGGCGCAACATCCGCGTGGCCCAGCGCCGGTAGGGCGAGCGCTGCGCCACCTCGAGCTTCGCGTCGTTGCTGCGCAGCACGAGGTTGCGCAGCGTGTCCACGACCAGCAGCTCTCCGGGTCCGAGCCGGCCCGACTCCACCACCTCGGCGGGATCGAAGTCCACGACGCCGACTTCCGACGCGGCCACGACGACGTTGTCGCGCGTCACCTTGTAGCGGCAGGGCCGCAGGCCGTTGCGATCGAGCGCGGAGCCGGCGATCACGCCGTCGCTGAACGCGAGCGCGGCGGGGCCGTCCCACGGCTCCATCAAGCCGGCGTGGTACTCGTAGAAGCTGCGCAGCGCCGGGTGCATGTCCGGAATCCGCTCCCACGCCTCGGGTACGAGCATCATGAGCGCGTGCACGGGATCGCGTCCGGAGCGGACCAGAAGCTCGAACGCGTTATCGAGACTGGTCGAGTCGCTGCCGCCGTCCCAGATCACGGGCTTCAGCAGCTCGACGTCCTGCTCCCACGCTGGGGCCGCGAGCGCCGGTTCGCGTGCCAGCATCGCGTTGCGGTTGCCCCACAGCGTATTGATCTCGCCGTTGTGCGCGAGCAGCCGGAACGGCTGCGCCAGCGGCCAGCTCGGTAGCGTGTTGGTCGAATAGCGCTGATGGAAGACGGTGATCGCGGTCTCGAACAGCGGCGATTGGAGATCGGCGTAGAAGCCCGGCAGCTCCGTCCCGACCAGCAGCGCCTTGTAGACGACGGTGCGACACGACATCGAGCATACGAACAGCTCCAGCCCTGAGCTCGCGGCGCGGCGCTCGATGACCCGGCGCGCGAGATAGAGCCGCCGCTCCCACCCCTGCGCGCTGGCGGGGCCGGACGGCGGGCCGATGAAGATCTGACGAATCACAGGCTGGCTCGCGGCGGCCAGCGGTCCCAGCACTCCGGGATTCACCGGCACCACGCGCCAGCCGAGCACCGACATGCCGAGGCTGACCAGGGCGCTCTCGATCAAATCGATCGCTTCGTCGGTGCGACGCGCGGGGAGGAACACCATGCCGAGCGCGACGCGCTCGACCGGCCCGACGCCGAGCAGGCGATGGGGGATCTGGGTCAGGACGCCGGCGCCGTCGCCGGACTTGTCGTTCGATGCCGCGCCACGGTGCGCGAGGCGCGCGGCTGCCGTGAGCCCCATCTGCAGGATCTCGCGCGTGCGCAGGCCGTCGGCGCGGGCGACGAAGCCGACACCGCAAGCGTCGCGCTCGCGCCACGGATCGAGACGCTGCAAACGAAGAGCCCGCTCTCTTGCGGGAGCGGGCTGGGTGGTTTCCGGTTTGATTTGCACGCTAACGTGCCCCGCCGCTCCCTATTGGGGTGGTGTGCGGATTATTAATCGGCAGCAGCGGCATCGTATGTTTATGCATTGGTCGACATAAATATGCGCACCCGTTCGGAAATCGCAAGTGCCTTCAGCCGACCAGGACGGGCTCCACGGGTTGGCTGTAGCGGTAGGTGTTGCCGGCGTAGTTGCGCAACACGACCTCCGTGTCCGTCAATTGCAAGATGTATTCCGGCAGGAGCGGAATCTTCCCGCCGCCTCCAGGCGCGTCGATAACGAAATGGGGCACGGCGAGCCCCGATGTCCAACCTCGCAGCGCTTTGATGATGTCCAGGCCCTTTTGGACAGTGGTGCGGAAGTGTTCGGCGCCCGCCACCTGATCGCACATATAGATGTAGTAAGGGCGCACCCGCGCTACGAGCAGCCGCTGCATCAACAGCTTCATAACCTCAGGATCGTCGTTAACTCCCTTGAGCAGCACGGTTTGGCACCCCAAGGGGATACCGGCATCGGCGAGCATGCCGAGGGCTTTGACCGCGGCGGGAGTCAGCTCGTCGGGGTGGTTGAAGTGCGTGTTGATATAGAAGGGATGGTACTTCTTCAGGATCGCGCACAGCTCGGGCGTGATCCGCTCCGGCAGGTGGCACGGGATCCGGCTGCCGATCCGCAGGACCTCGAGATGGGGAATCGACCGTAACCGCTTGCAGATCTCGTCGATGCGACGGTCGGACAGGAGCAGCGGATCGCCCCCCGACATGATGACGTCGCGGATTTCCTTGTGCTCCTCGAGATAGTGGAAGGCCGATTCCAGCTGGGCCATCGGGATCTTCTCGGGATCGCCCACTTTTCTGCGGCGCGTGCAGAAGCGGCAGTAGGAGGCGCATACCGGCGAGACCAGGAAGAGCGCCCGGTCGGGATAGCGGTGCGTGATGTTCGGGACGGGAGAGTTCGCGTCTTCGGCCAGAGAATCGACGATGCCGTCCTGGACTTCCAGCTCTTGGACCGTCGGGACGTACTGGCGCCAGATCGGGTCGCCGGGCGACTGGATCAGGTCCACCATGGCGGGCGAGATGCGGAACTCGAAGTTCTCGGCCGCTTGCCGGAGGCGCGCGATCTCCCCGACGTGCTCCGGCCCGAATCGCTCGGCCAGGGCCTCGAGAGACGCGATACTCTTCTTACGGAGCAGCTCTTGCCACGTCTCCATTCAGATCCTTGGTGTAGATCACCAGGTCGTCGCCCGGCGCATAGTACGCCGGAATCGTGGCCGTCCTGCTGTATCCGCGCGCCTCGTAGAACCCACGCGTCGGTTCGTAATCGCTCCGCGAGCTCGTCTCCACGACGACCAGCCGTCTGCCGTCAGCGGTGAGCCGGCGTTCGACCTCGCCGAGCAACTCCGAGCCGATTCCGTGCCCCTGGCGCTCCCGATCGACGACGATCCAGTAGAGATCGCTCGTGCCCTCTGTGCCGGGGGTGTTACCCCAGCATGCGTACGCGACCAGGTGCTCGCCCTCGAACGCGCCGAGAAACTGGTAGTCCTCATCCCCACCCAGGCTCTCGTCCAGCAGCTCGACCGCGGTCGCGACCTCTCCCTCGCGGAAGAGACCGGTGCCCCGCGTCAGCTGCTCAAGCCGTGCGCGGTGCGCGCGCCCGACGGGGCGCAGCGAGGAGCTCACGCGCGGCCTTCGTGCCCTGGGCCTCACGCAGCGCGATCTCGGCGATGCGCCGGATCAGCTCCGCATAATCCCAGCCGGCGGCCTTCGCCATGCGCGATAGGCCGGCATCATCGGTGAGGTCGGGGTTGGGATTCACCTCGAGAATCCAGGGCTTGCCGGCATCGTCCACACGAATGTCGACGCGACCGTAGCTCTTGCCCTGCATCGTGCGCCAGGCGGTTTCGGCGAGCCGGCAGAGACGGTCGGCGAACCGTTGCGAGATCTGCGCGGGGCATACGGGCCGGCTGCCGAGATCCTCGGTGGAGCCGACGTGCCACTTGGCCGCATAGGTGAGGATCGGCCACGTGTCTTCCGGCATGGTGCTGAAGTCGATCTCGGCGACCGGCAGCGTGCGCTCGCCGACGATGCCCACGTTGAACTCGCGCCCGGGGATGTACTGCTGGACCAGGACTTCATCGAACTGCTCCGTCATGGCCGCGATGCGCGCCTTGAGGCTCTTGCGATCGGTGACGACCGACTGGCGGTCCAACCCGGCGCTCGCGTCCTCGGCCGCCGGCTTCACGATGGCGGGCAGCGGGAACTCGTCGTCGATCTTGCCCTGCGCGATCGTCCAGCGCGGCACGGGCAGCCCCGCGCGCTCCAGGAGGGTGTTGGCGACCGCCTTGCGGCGGCAGGCGGCGGTGGTCCACGGCCCGCAGCCGGTATAGGCGATCCCCGCCAGCTCCAGGGTTGCGACGACGTGGTCCTCCCAGTGCGCTACCCCGCGCACGCCCTCGCAGAGATTGAAAACGAGATCAGCGCGGCGGCAGGCATTGAACCAGCGCATGTCGTGCCTGGCGGGCACGCGCTGGACCTGATGATTGAGCGATTGGAAGATGGCCGCGATGGCGTCCACCGCCAGCATTACGCCGGCGACGTCCTCGGCGGTCCAGTCCTCGGCGCCGGGGTCGTAGAGGATGACGACTTTCACGCGGAAATGGCCGCCGCGCCGAGGGCCGCGGCGTCGTGCGCGGCTGCCTCCCGGCCGGTAATGCGCCGCCACGCGATCCGCACGACCTCCTGGATCAGCTCGTCGTACGTAAACCCGGCGACGCGCGCCGCCTTGGGGAAACAGGAGTTCATCAGAGGATCGGGGATGATCCCCGGCAGCGGATTGAGCTCGACCACGTTGGGAACGCCGAAACGGTCCACGCGCACGTCGATCCGGCACCAGTCGCGGCAGCCGAGCGCCCGGTACGCATCGAGCGCCACCCGCTCGGTCTCGCGCATCAGCGACTCGGGCATGTCGGTCGGCGGGCACTGGAAAATCTCGAGCGGATGGTCGCGCGTATCCCAGATCCATTTCGCTTCGTAGCCGTACACGGGCGGCGCGCCCGCCGGCAGCGTCGCGAAATCGAATCCAACGATCGGCAGGCAGCGCACGTCGCCGTTGTTGCCGAGGATGGCCACGGTGAATTCCGGGCCGGGCAGGTAGGTCTCGACCAGGACGGGCTGGTCGTAGCGCTCAACAAGGAAAGGCACGCGCTCCGCGAGCTGCGCGGGCGAGTGGCATAAGTTGTTGACGAATATGCCCTTACCTGATCCCTCCGCGACCGGCTTCACGAACAGCGGGTAGGGCAGCGACATCCGCTCCAGATCGCTGACGCGCTCGATCACGCGGAACGGCGCGGTC
>DASTDR010000073.1:0-2538 GCA_035710265.1 Gemmatimonadales bacterium
GCCTGGTCGCCTGGATGCAGTGGGCACTGCTCTGGGACGCGCGCGGCGTACCGCTGTTGCCGGTGCTGATCCCGATCGTCGCGGGCGTTGCTTTCGTCGGCACCGCACTGGCCATGTCGATCGTGGCCGATGAGACGTCTCCGCCGGCGCCGCACCCGCGCGCGAGCTATGACGAGCATATCCTGCAGATCGCGCGCCGCGAGGAACGCGCCCGCCTCGCGCGCGACCTGCACGACGCCGTCAAGCAGCAACTGTTCGTCATCCAGACTGCGGCTGCGACGGCCCAGGCCAGGTTGACGACAGATGCCGAAGGAGCCCGGACCGCCGTTGACCACGTGCGGACTGCGGCACGCGACGCGACCACGGAGCTCGAGGCGCTCCTCGAGGAGCTTCAGGCCGTGCCGACAGAAAACACGGGGCTGGTCGAGGCGCTCCGGAAACAGTGCGAGGCCCTGAAGCTTCGTACGGGAACCGACGTGACGTTCGACGCGCCGAAGCTGCCGCCGAACGAGATGCTGGCGCCTGGGACTCACGAGGCGATCTACCGCGTGGCACAGGAGGCGCTTGCCAACGTGGCGCGGCACGCGCGCGCCACTCACGTGACCGTCGCCCTGACGACGGAGGCGCGGACACTCGAGTTGCGCGTCGCCGACGATGGCAGCGGGTTCGATACGAGCAGCGTCAACACCGGAATGGGAACGGAAAACATGCGGGCGCGGGCCCGTGAGCTCGGCGGACAGCTGGCGATCGTGAGCGGCGCGCCGGGAACCGAGGTGCGGCTGTCGCTGCCGCTGCGCAGCCCGGTTGCGCGCCTGCTCTGGATCTACGGCAGCGTTGGCGCGCTCGCGGTCTTGTATCTGGCCGTGTACCACGTGGTGCGAGGCGTTCCTCCCACGAACGGGGAGTTCGTACTGTTCGGGGTGTTGGAGATCCTGTTTGTGTGGTCCGGCGTCCAAGCGTTCGTACGCACGAGGCGTCAGGGGAGCCGATGAGCATGGTCCGGGTCGCGCTCGCCGACGATCATCGCGTCGTCAGCCGGAGTCTCCAGGCGTTTCTGGAGTCGTTTCCCGATCTGCAGGTGGTCGGCGCCGCGTCAAGTGGCGAGGAATTGCTCGAACGTCTCGACTCGTGGCGTCCCGACGTCATCGTCCAGGACCTGCTGATGCCGGGCGGCATCGACGGCCTCGAGACGACGCGCCGCGTGCTGGCGCGCGCGCCGGGAGTCCGCGTCGTGGCGCTGACTGCATCGACCGACGAAGCGCGAATGATGGGCGTGCTGCGCGTCGGCGCGACCGGCTACGTGCGCAAGGACGCCGAGCCGGAGACGCTGCTCGCGGCGATCCGCGCCGTGGCGGCCGGCCGGACATACATCGATCCTTCCATTGGCCGGCTCGTGCCGCGCGGCGAGAATCGAGACGAGCTGACGGCACGCGAGCGCGACGTGCTGCGACACCTCGCCCTCGGCCGTGCGAACCGCGAGATCGCAGCCGCGCTTGGCGTCAGCGAGGAGACGGTGAAGACGCACGTGGCGCACGTGCTGTCAAAACTGCAGGTCGAGAACCGCGCCCAGGCAGCCGTCCAGGCACTCAGGCAGGGTCTCGTGTCGTTCGAGGATCTGGCCTAGCTTCTCGGTGCTTGGTCCTTGGTACTTCGTTCTTGGTCCGTCCCTGGTCCCGGGTCCGTCCGAGGTCCCTGGTCCGTCCTTTGTCCTGGGTCCTTGGTCCGCGACGTGATGGACTCGCACCGGCTGGGACCAAAGGACCAAGGACCAAGGACGGACCTTGGACCAAGGACGGACCAAGAACCAAGCACCAAGGACTAAGGACTATGAACTGACTTAGTTGAAGATGACGCGGGCGTCGTTGTAACCCGGACGCTCGCGGATGCGCGCGAGGTCTTTGTTCGCCTCGTCCGCGCTTCGATAGCCGTCGATGCGGATCAGGAAGACCGCGCCGGCGCCAAGACGGAGCTCCACCGATCGAGCGCGGAATCCGGCGGCTGTCAGTTCGCTGACGAGGCGCTGGGCTCGAACCGGGTTCTCGAAGGACGCAACCTGGATCGAGTACCGATCGCTCCCTTGAGCAGCGGCTGGTGAGGACGGCGCTGGTGAAACCGGCGAAGCGCCTCGCGCCAGGTCGTCGAGATTCACCGGATTCGGCGCCGGCGGCACCGCCGTCCATTGGGGAGGAGAAGGCAGCGGCACCTGGCCGATCTCGCCCGCCAGGCCGGTCAGCTCGACTTGTGAAAGCCCCGCGATCGCCAGTGCGGTGACGACCACGGCTGCCGCGACCCGCCACGCCCACGCGTTGCCCCTGGAATGCCGGGCCACCAGGTCCTTTTCCGCCTCGAACTCGGAGAGGATTCTGGACGCATCGGACCCGCGCGACATGGACAGCGCCGCGGGCGCGTCGACGGCCGGAACCGGCACGCTGTGCGCGCGCATCTCGACGTCAATCGGCGGTGGGACGGCTTCTCCCGTCGTCGTTGCGACCTGGATGGGAGGCACGAGCCCCAGGCTTCGGATCGCCTCCAGTACCA
>DASTDR010000074.1:0-9234 GCA_035710265.1 Gemmatimonadales bacterium
ACCGCGATGATCGGAACCGGGAACGCCTCGAGCGCGGCGACGGTCGCGAGAAAGTCGGGAATGAGCGTGAGGTGATGAGGCGGAATGTGCTCGCCGACGTCAGCGCCGGCCGAGAAATGCTTACCGCGCGCGCTCAGGACCAGCACGCGCAGATCGGGCTGCGCGGCCAGGGGCGCCAGTTCGCGCCGGAGCGTCGCGAGCTCCGCGCGCGTCAGGATATTGAGCGGCGGATTATCGATGATCAGGCGGCCGATGCCGTTCGCAACCGTGGCGGTAATCACGGGCTGGACCGCCTCATGTCAGCATGCTCCCCAGCATCTGGCCGCCGTCCACCGGGATCACCGCCCCGGTGATGAAGCCCGTCGCATCGTCGCACAGGAAGCGCACCGCATGGGCGACGTCGCCGACAGCGCCGCAGCGGCCAAGCGGCGTGCGGTTGAGGGCTCGCTCGCGCAGCGGCGGCGGGAGCTGGCGCGTCATAGCGGTGTCGATGAATCCCGGTGCTACGACGTTGACGGTGACGCCATCGCGCGCGAGCTCCAGCGCGAGCGATCGCGCGAGTCCGATCAGGCCCGCCTTCGCTGCCGCGTAGTTGGTTTGCCCAAAGCTGCCGCGGATCCCGTTGATCGAGCTGATGAATACCAGTCTACCCTTGGGTGAGCGGCGCAATGCCGGCAGCGCGGCGCGAACGGTATTGAAGGCTCCGGTGAGATTGACGGCGACGACTTCGGTCCACTCATCAACCCGCATCTTCCAGCTCACGCGATCGCGCGTGATGCCGGCGGCGCAGATGACCCAGTCGATTCCGCCGCGCTCCGCCAGCACCGCGGCCAGCGCCTTTTCCACTGCGGCGCTGTCGGCGACGTCCACGTCGTAGACGCGTTGCGCGCCGGCGGCGCCGTCGGGAAATGCCAGATCGAGGCCGGCCACCCAGGCGTCCGCGGCGAGGCGATCCACGATCGCCTTGCCGATCCCGCGGCCGGCGCCGGTTACGACAGCGGTGCGCCGCATGCGCCGCACCAGTGGTGCTCGGCGGGAAGGTTGCCGACGCCACACCGACTGCAGGAGCGAACCGGTGCGCCCCAGGGTGACTCGGTAGCTTCGCCCCGCGCCGCGCGATCGCGCAGCATCGCGTAACGCGGCGCGCGCTTTTCGACGAACGCCTGCATTCCTTCGACCGGCTCCCAACTCGCGTAGTGCAGCGCGAGCCAGTCCTGTGCATGGCGCACCGTGGAATGCCAGATGAAATCCTTGAGGAAATTCGTCTGCTGCTTGGTATAGCGCGTGCATTCGACGAACGAGGCGAGCAACCGTCGTGCGACATCGTCCACCTGCGCGTCGAGCCTGGAGAGGTCGATGCAATAGCCGTCCTCGCGGCGCTGCGCCGCCCGGACCTGCTCGGGCGTCGCGGCGTCGATCCAGGCATCGCCGCGGCGTACCGACGGCACGACCCAGTTGACGAGTCCCCAGGCCAGCGCCTTGTCCGCGGGAACCGGCTCATTGAGGAACAGCATCTCGCGGGCGCGCTTGTCGCCCACCAGGAGCGGCAGCCACTGCGTCGCGCCGCCACAGGCCACCGAGCCGACATGCGTCCCGACCTGTTTGAGGTAGGCGTGTTGCGCCATGACCGACAGATCGCAGGCGAGCTGGCTCTCGTTGCCACCCCCCACGGCCATGCCGTTGATGCGCGCGATCACCGGCTTGCCGGTATTCAGGATGCTCTCGATGTACGCGCGGAACAGCGCCATGTACTTCCAGTAGTCGCGGGGGGTGGGGACATAGGCCGCGGCGTATTCCTTCACGTCGCCACCGGTGCAGAACGCCCGGTCGCCCGCGCCCGTGAGCACGATCACGCCGACGCCGTCGTCGAACGTCGCGTCGCGAAATGCCGTCGCGAGCTCCTCGAGCGCGGCGGTGGAGTACGCGTTGTAGTTGGCGGGACGATTGATCGTGATCCGGGCGACGTGGTCGCCCTTCGTGTAGAGGACGTCTCGGAACGCGAAGGTTTCGGCGGCTCGTGGGCCGAATGCGCGCCCGGCGGAGCTCGCGACGGTGGTAGCGGTCATGGTGGAGTGAGTCCTTGGACCAAGTGGTCGGCGAAATGGTCGCCCAGCTCGGCGGGGCCGGCCCCGCTGCCGGGGACCGGGCGGTACCAGCGCACGATCCAGTTGATCGCGCCGAGGACGGCGAAGACGGTGAGCTTGGGATCGACGGGGCGAAACTCGCCCCGACGCACGCCTTCCTGCACGATCTCCCGGAGCGCGCGCTCGTAGCGGTCGCGCTCGGTGATCACTTCGGCGCGGCGCCGTGGGGAAAGCGCGGAGACCTCCAGCGCGAGTGCCGAGCCCTCCAGCGTGTCCGTCATGACGCGCACGTGCTCGTGAATCGCGTAGCGGAGCTGATCGCGCGCGCTGGCGAACTTGGCGCGGGCTTCGCCGAGAATGCGCTCGACTTCCGCGAGTCCCTCGCGGTGGCAGGCGTAGAGAATCGCGTCCTTGTCGGGGAAGTAGTGATAGAGGGCCGCGCTGCGCATCCCGAGCTCAGCGGCGATGTCTTCGAGCGTGGTGGCGTGGTAGCCGCGCGCGCGGAACGCCCGCAGCGCGGAATGGAGGATTTCCTCGCGGCGGCGGCGCCGCTTGGCGCGAACGTGGGGAGAAGAGGCACGCGACACCGGCATGATCGCCATCCTGGGAAAAGTTTTAGGAATGGATCAAAAATTTGTCATGAATTAAGAATTAAGAGGCGGGCGGCTCCTGGCGCGTTGACAATCCCGACAAAGTCATTAGGATTGCAATCTGGGTGTGCATTGCGCGACCCAAGTTTATGTGTTTTAATGACTTGTAAGGAAAACCATGACCGGCATTGAAGCCCACGTCCAACAACCGTACAAGTACGGCTTCGTCACCGACATCGAATCCGAGGTCGTGCCGCCGGGCTTGAACGAGGACGTGATCCGCCTGATTTCGGCCAAGAAGGGCGAGCCGGAATGGATGCTGGACTGGCGGCTCAAGGCGTATCGCAACTGGCTGAAGATGACCGAACCCCACTGGCCCAACGTGAAGTACGGGCCGATCGATTATCAGGCGATCAGCTACTACGCCGCTCCCAAGCAGCAGCCCAAGCTCGACTCGCTCGACCAGGTCGATCCCAAGCTCGTTCAGACCTTCGAGAAGCTCGGAATTCCCATTGAAGAGCAGAAACGCCTCACCGGCGTCGCCGTGGATGCCGTGTTCGATAGCGTCTCGGTCGCGACGACGTTCCAGGCTGAGCTCGCCAAGTTTGGCGTGATCTTCAAGCCCATCTCACAGGCGATTCGCGAGCACCCCGAGCTCGTGCAGAAGTACCTCAGCACCGTCGTGCCGATCAACGACAATTTCTTCGCCGCCCTGAACTCGGCCGTGTTCACCGACGGCTCCTTCGTGTACGTCCCGAAGGGTGTGCGCTGCCCGCTCGAGCTGTCGACGTACTTCCGGATCAACGCCTCATCGACAGGCCAATTCGAGCGCACCCTGATCATCGCCGACGAGGGCAGCTACGTGAGCTACCTCGAAGGGTGCTCGGCGCCGATGCGGGACGAACATCAGCTGCACGCCGCGGTCGTCGAGCTGGTCGCGCTGGACAACGCGACGATCAAGTACTCGACGATTCAGAACTGGTATCCGGGCGACGAAGAGGGCCGCGGCGGCATTTACAACTTCGTCACGAAGCGCGGCAAGTGCGCCGGCGTGAATTCCAAGATCTCGTGGACCCAGGTCGAGACCGGCTCCGCGATCACGTGGAAGTATCCGGGCTGCATTCTCCAGGGCGACAACTCGATCGGCGAGTTTTACTCGGTCGCGGTGACGAGTCACAAGCAGCAGGCCGACACCGGCACCAAGATGATTCATCTCGGCAAGAACACCCGGTCGACGATCGTATCGAAGGGCATCTCCGCCGGCCGCGGGCAAAACACGTATCGCGGGTTGGTGAAGATCATGAAGGGCGCGGAAGGCGCGCGGAATTATTCGCAGTGCGACTCGATGCTGATCGGTGACAAATGTGGAGCGCACACCTTTCCGTACATCGACGTCCGCAACAGCACCGCGATTATGGAGCACGAGGCGTCCACGTCCAAAATCGGTGAGGACCAGATTTTCTATTTGCGACAGCGCGGGCTGTCGTCGGAAGACGCGGTATCGATGATCGTGAACGGGTTCTGCAAAGAGGTCTTCAAGGAGTTGCCGATGGAGTTCGCCGTGGAGGCGACACGGCTCCTTGGAATCAGCTTGGAAGGGAGTGTTGGTTAGATGCCGGGAAGCGGGAAGCGGGAAACGGGAAAGGTACTGCTCGACGTCAAAGGGCTTCGCGTCGCAGTCGCCGGAAACGAGATCCTCAAGGGTGTCGATCTCGCGATCCGCGAGGGCGAAGTCCACGCCATCATGGGACCGAACGGCTCGGGCAAGAGCACGCTCGCCCAGGTGCTCGCGGGCCATCCGGCCTACGAAGTCCGGGCCGGCTCCGCCCAGTACGACGGCAAGGACCTGCTGGAGCTCGATCCGGAGGAGCGTGCCCGCGAAGGCGTGTTCCTCGCCTTTCAGTACCCGGTCGAAATCCGGGGCATCACGAACTCCTACTTTTTGCGGGCGGCGCTGAACTCGATCCGGAAGCATCGCGGCGAGCCGGAGCTCGACCCGATCGATTTTCTACAGTTTCTCGAGGGCAAGCTCAAGGCCATCGGCTGGGACGACACGATGATGAATCGCCCGGTGAACGAGGGGTTCTCGGGAGGCGAAAAGAAGCGCAACGAGATCCTGCAGCTCGCGGTGCTCGAGCCGCACCTCGCGATCCTCGATGAGACGGATTCGGGCCTCGACATCGATGCGTTGAAGACGGTCGCCGAGACGGTCAATCAGCTTCGCGGCCCCAAGCGCTCGTTCTTGATCGTCACGCACTATCAGCGGCTCCTGAACTACATCACGCCCGACGTCGTGCACGTGCTCGCTGACGGTCGGATCGTAAAATCGGGTGGGCCTGAATTGGCTCATGAACTCGAGGCAAAAGGCTACGACTGGCTGCGTGATGCGGCGATGGTGTCGTAATGGTGGCGGTTGAAAGAATCGTAGGCAGCTACAATGCGTGGGCCGGAAATGGCGCGTCTCAGGCCCCCGGCTGGTTGCAGGACCTCCGCAGCAGCGCGATCGCGCGGTTTGAGGGTCTGGGCTTCCCCAACATGAAGCAGGAGGCGTGGCGCTTCACCAGCGTCGCGCCAATCGTCGAAGGGTCGTTCGAGTTGGCCAAGGCTCCAACCCGCATCCCGACGCTCGACGAGATCCGGGCGTTCCTGTTGCTCGAAGCGGGGAGCCGTCTCGTCTTCGTGGACGGCTTTTTTCAACCTTCTCTCTCGACCGCGTTTCTGGACGAGGTGCAGAGCCTTTCGCATGGCCTCGTGCAGTGTCCGGATCTCGTTCGCCAGCACCTGAGCAAGTACGCCGCGACCGATAACCGGCCGTTCTCCGCGCTGAACACCGCCTTCGTGAACGAGGGTGCTTTCGTGCGCGTGCCGGCGAAGGCTGCAATCCCCGAGCCGATCCAGCTGCTGTTCCTGGCCAGCGGCGCCACGCCGGTGGTCACCCATCCACGCAATCTGATCGTGCTGGAGCGCGAGGCCCGCGCGAGCATTGTCGAGACGTACGCGTCCTTGAACCAGGGCCCGTACTGGACGAACAGCGTGACCGAGATCGTGGCAGGTGAGGGCGCGCGCGTGGATTACCATCGTGTTCAGCGCGAGAGTGCCAGGGCGTATCACGTCGCCACCACCCAGTCGCACCAGGACCGGGACAGCGTCGTCAACGTGCACACCGTCGCGTTCGGCGCGGCGCTGTCGCGCCACGACATCGGTGCCGTGATGGCTGGTCCGGCCGGCACGTTGATCCTTAACGGCCTGTACCTGCTCGGCGGCACCCAGCACGCCGATCACCACACGACGATCGATCACGCGGCGCCTCATTGCGAGAGCCACGAATACTTCAACGGGGTGCTCGACGGAAAGTCGCGCGGCGTCTTCACGGGCCGGATCATCGTGCGCCCGGGCGCGCAGAAGACCGACTCGAAGCAAACCAACAACAATTTGCTGCTGTCCACCGACGCGCATGCCGACAGCCAGCCCCAACTTGAGATCTACGCGGACGATGTGAAGTGTACCCACGGCTCTACGGTGGGTCCGCTCGACCCGCGCGCGCTGTTTTATCTCGAGAGCCGCGGCATTGGTGAGCACGAGGCGCGCCGGTTGCTCACTTACGGCTTCGCCAACGAGATTCTGGGCCGCATGGAAGTCGCGCCGCTGCGCGCGCAGCTCGATGCGATCGTGCGCGGCCGCCTGGCCGAGCAATGACGGACCTGACCGAGCTCTACCAGCAGGTCATTCTCGATCACAACCGCAATCCGCGGAACTTCAAGCGGCTCGATTCCGCCAGCCGGAAAGCCGAAGGCAACAATCCGCTCTGCGGCGACCGCATTCATCTGTACGTCCAGCTCGACGGTGACACGATCAGCGACATCGGGTTTCAGATGCCGCAGGGATCCGGATGCGCGATCTCGAAAGCGTCCGCCTCGCTCATGACGGAAGCGGTCAAAGGAAAGCCGGTCGGTGAGGCGGAGAAGATGTTTCAGGCGTTTCGGGACATGCTCGCCGGCGGGACGAACGCACCCGGCAAACTCGCGGCGTTTTCAGGCGTGCGCGCTTTTCCGAGCCGCATCAAATGTGCGAATCTTGCCTGGCACGCCCTCCATGCGGCGCTACAGAATAGCGGAGACCCCGTGACGACCGAATCGGCGCGCGACTTCTGATGCTCGACACGGCGAAGATTCGCGCCGATTTCCCGATTCTCGAGCGCCAGGAGAACGGCAAGCGGCTGGTGTATCTCGATAACGCGGCGACGAGCCAGAAGCCCCGCAAAGTTCTCGACGCCCTCGTTCACTATTACAGCTTCCACAATGCCAACGTGCACCGCGGTGCCTATGCGCTCGCGGTGGAGGCGACCGACGCGTACGAGTCAGCCCGAACCGCCGTCGCCAGGTTCGTGAACGCCTGGGCTCGTGAGGGCGTCGTGTTCACTCGCGGAACGACCGAGTCGATCAACCTGGTGGCGGGGTCTTGGGGACGGGCGAACGTAGGCCGCGGGGACACGGTGGTGGTCACCGCCATGGACCACCACTCGAACATCGTCCCATGGCAGATCCTGTGTCAGGAAAAAGGCGCTACCCTGCGGATGGTGGAGATCACCAAGGACGGGCGGATCGACCTGAGCGATTTCGGGCGCGCGCTCGAGACCAAGCCGAAGCTAGTGGCGTATCCTTATGTCTCTAACTCACTTGGGACCATCAACCCCGCCGCGCAGCTGTCCCGGCTGGCTCATGCCGCCGGGGCGGTGACCGTGGTAGACGGTGCCCAGTCGAGCCCCCACCTCCGCGTGGACGTGCAAGAGCTGGACTGCGATTTCTACGCCCTTTCGGGCCACAAGATGCTGGCACCCATGGGAAGCGGGGCATTGATCGCCAAGCCCGCACTCCTCGAAGCGATGCCCCCCTACCACGGGGGTGGTGAGATGATCGAACGGGTCTGGGATGACCGGTCCAGCTGGAATCGGATCCCCCACAAGTTCGAAGGTGGCACTCCCAACGTCGAGGCCGCCGTCGGGCTGGCGGCCGCGATCGCCTATCTCGAGACCCTCGGAATGGAGCAGGTCGCTGAGCACGAGCAGAAGCTCGCGCAGCAGGCGATCGAACGGCTGTCCGAGATTGATGGCGTGGAGGTCTATGGCCCGCCCGATCATCGGGGCGGCGTGGTTCCATTCACGTACGGTGACGTGCATCCGCACGACCTGGCAACGATCCTCGATCGCGACGGCGTGTGCATTCGCGCGGGCCATCATTGCACACAGCCGCTGATGCGGCGGCTCGGCGTCGCCGCGACGGCGCGCGCGTCCTTCTACATCTACAATGACGTCGATGACATCGATGCATTGGTAAACGCCGTGCGCAAAGCGGGTGAGCTGTTCGGCGTTTTGGCTTCGTAGTTCCTAGCGTCGCCGTATCCTAGCGTCGTCTTATCTCGTAGCTTTGTTGCCGATGCCAGATCCCGTCGTCGTCGATCGCGTTACCAAGCGGTTCGCTACTCACACCGCTGTCGACTCGCTATCCATCAGCGTTCCCGCTGGACTGATATACGGTCTACTCGGTCCCAACGGTGCCGGGAAAACCACTTCGCTGCGCATGATCATGGACATCTACGAGCCTGACGATGGCTCGGTCCGGGTATTGGGCACGCCCGCGGGAGGCCGGACGCACTCCGCGCGGATCGGCTACTTGCCGGAAGAGCGCGGACTGTACCCAAAAATGCGTGTGCTCGATGTGCTGGTATTCCTCGCGGAAGTCAAAGGAGTCTCGCGGCACACCGCACGGGTGCGCGCGCTCGAGTGGCTCGAGCGGCTCGGTCTGGCCGACCGGCGACTGAGTAAAGTCTCCGAGCTCTCCAAGGGGATGCAACAGAAGGTTCAGTTCATCGCGACGGTGCTGCACGACCCCGAGCTTGTCATTCTCGACGAGCCATTCTCGGGTCTCGATCCTGTCAACCAGCAGGTGCTGCGGGATACAGTCATCGAGTACCGGCGCCAGGGGAAGACCGTACTCTTTTCCACGCACATCATGGAGCACGCCGAGCAGTTGTGCGATCGGTTATGCATCATCGCGCACGGGAAGAAGATCGTCGACGGCACGTTGGCAGAGATCAAGAATCGCCACAGTGGCAAGCATTTGCACATCGCATTCGATGGCAGCCAAGGCGATGCGCGCCGGATTCTCTCCGACCGGCGGTTGGTCGCCAAGACGCACGACTTCGGTCAGGAGGCGGAGCTCGAGCTCACGCCGGGCGCTGACGCCCAGGAGATTCTGCGGGGCCTGGTCGAATCGGGCGCTCGGCTGTCGCGCTTCGAGCTCGCGAGCCCTTCGTTGCACAAGATCTTCGTCGACCTCGTCGGGCCGGAGGCAGCGATCGCTACGCCGAGCCCGACCATCGAGAGGGCGCCCACCCGTGCATAAAGTGTGGGCGGTCATCCGGCGCGAGTTCGTCGAGCGGGTGCGAACCAAGTGGTTCTGGGTCTCCGCTATACTCGGCCCCGTGCTGTTCGCCGGGATCATCGTGTTTCAGATCGTCCAGTCCCTGGGCGGCGCAACGCGGCACATCGCCGTGGTCGACAG
>DASTDR010000075.1:0-6036 GCA_035710265.1 Gemmatimonadales bacterium
GCCTCAGCCGACTGCCCCGGATTCCAGTACCGCTGCCGCACACCCATCGCCTGCGCCGTCACCGGCGGTGCCCAGACTACCGGATCGCATTCGCCAGCTGGCCGACATCACCCAGAACCTGTGGTGGAGCTGGCAGCTCGACGCCCGCGAGCTGTTCCACCGGATCGACCACCGGCTCTGGGAGGACACGCGACACAATGCCGTCGAGTTCTTGCGGCAGGTCACACCCGATCGCCTTGAATACCGGGCGAAGGATCCCGGATTCCTGGAGCGCTACGACCACGTCGTCCGCCGTTTTGGGCTGCTGAACGAGAGCGAGGGGACGTGGTTCGCGACCCAGTATCCCGAGTTGACACACAAACCCATCGCATATTTCTCGGCCGAATTCGCGCTGCACCGCTCGCTCCCGATCTATTCCGGCGGACTCGGCGTACTGGCCGGGGATCATTGCAAAGAAGCGTCCGACCTGGGCATTCCACTCGTCGGCGTCGGGTTGTATTACCACGGCGGATATTTCGATCAGCGCATCGGTCTGGACGGCTGGCAACGCGACTCGGATGATCCGGTCGATCCCACGGTCAATCCGGTGCAGCGCGTGAACCGGCCGGACGGCACGCCGTACCTGATCCCGGTCACGATTTCGGGACGGGAAGTTCAGGTCGGCGTCTGGCGCGTGATGGTGGGCCGCGTTCCCGTGTACCTGCTCGATACCGACCTCGCGCACAACGATCCGCAGGACCGCAAGCTCACCGCGCGTTTGTACACGAGCGCTGCCGAGTGGCGGTTGCGCCAGGAATGGGTGCTCGGCGTCGGCGGCGTGCGCATGCTGCGCGCGCTCGGCATGAATCCCGTAATCTGGCACGCGAATGAAGGGCACGCGGGATTCATGTACGTCGAGCGCATGCGCGAGCTCATCGGTGGCGGACTCACCCCGCAAGCGGCGGAGGATCAGATCCGCGCGACGAGCGTGTTTACTACGCACACGCCCGTACCCGCAGGACACGATGTGTTCTCCTTCCACGACCTCGAGCAAGTCTCAGGACCGTTCTGGAACACGATGGGTATCACCCGCGAACAGTTCATGGCGTTCGGCCAACCGGGCTCCAAGGACCAGCACTATGAAATGACGGTGCTGTCGTTGCGGATGGCCGGGCGCGTAAATGGTGTATCGGCGCGGCACCGCGAGGAGTCGCGTCGCATCTGGCGGTGGGTCTGGGGCAATAAGCCGGCCGAAGAAATCCCCATTGGTTACGTCACCAACGGCGTACACCTCGGCACGTGGATGGCACGGCCGATCCGGGACCTTTTGGCCGAATCGCTGGGCGCCGACTGGGAGTCCCGGCGCGACCCAGAAGATATCGCCGCCGCCATTCGATCGCTCGATGACGCCAGGCTCTGGTTCGCACATGAAGGCCTGCGCCATCTCCTTTTCCACTATGTTCGCGAAGAGGCGCGTCACCGTTGGCGGGATTACTGGAAAGACCCGGCACAACTGGCCGGAGCCGGGGCGCTCCTCTCGCCCAACGTCCTGACGCTCGGATTCGCGCGTCGCTTCGCGACCTACAAGCGCGCCGACCTGCTGTTCCGCGACCCGGAACGGCTGCGGCGCCTGCTCACCGATCCGCGCCGTCCGGTCCAGATCATTTTCTCCGGCAAGGCGCACCCCGCCGACGACCCGGGCAAGCGCGTGCTGCAGCGCGTGTTTCAAGCCGCGCAGGATCCGGCTTTCGAGGGACGGATCGCGTTCCTCGAGGACTACGAGCTGCATCTCGCGCAGCGGATGGTGGCCGGGGTGGACGTCTGGATCAACCTGCCGCGTGTGCCGCTCGAGGCCTGTGGCACGAGCGGCATGAAGGCGGCGCTCAACGGCGTGCCACAGCTCGGCACGCTGGACGGCTGGTGGGCCGAGGGATACGAGGCCGGTGTCAACGGCTGGGCCATTCCGCTGCCGCCGGCCGAGGGAGAGCCGGAGCCCGCCGACATGGCGCATCTGTTCGACCTGTTGGAGAAAGAGGTCGTGCCGAGTTACTACGACCGAGTCCCTGGCAGCCACTCGTCCGCCTGGGTACATATGATGAAAGGGGCGATGGCGATCGCGATCGAGCGATTCACCACTCGGCAAATGCTCCAATCGTATGTCACGCGATACTACGTACCGGCCGCTGTCGGCGACGCAATTCCAGGCGATCCGCCAGCCTAGCAATCTCGGAAGGGCTGCAATGAAGACCCGGGTTCTGCACCTGACCGCCGAACTGTGGCCGTACGCGCGGACGGGCGGGCTCGGCCAGGCCGTCGCAGGACTCGCCGAGTATCAGGCGGCGAGCGGGACGGAGAGCCACGTCGTCTTGCCGCTGTACCGGGAAGCGCGCGAGCGTGCCGGCGAGCTCGAGCCGCTGTGCACCCCATTCACGGTCGAGAGCGGCGGCCGGCGCGCGGAGGTGCGCTGCTGGCGCCGGGTGGGCGATGGGTACCCGCACATCCTGTTCCTCGAGCACAATCCGTCGTTCGACCGCGCCGGAATTTACGGCGAAGACGGTCACGATTATCCCGACAACGCGCGGCGGTTCGCGCTGTTCGCCTCGGCGGCCATCGAGATCGCGCGCCGCATCGGCGACGGCAATTTGATTTTGCATGCGCACGACTGGCACGCCTCACTCGTGCCCGTGTTCCTGCGGCGCGTGTACCGCACCGAGCCCGCACTGCAGCGGCTCCCCGCGGTGCTGACGGTGCACAACGGCGGGTTCCAGGGTGTCTTCCCCTATCACGTGTTGCAGGACATCGGCCTGCCGCAAGACATGTGGTCGCCCGATTTCATGGAGTGGTACGGGCGGCTCAACTACCTGAAGGGCGGGCTGCTCTACGCCGACATGGTGACGACCGTCAGCCCCACACATGCCTTCGAGCTGCTGACGGACGTGGGCGGGTTCGGCCTGCAGCATAGTTTTCGTGCGCTGGGCGACCGGCTGGTCGGCATTCGGAACGGCATCGACGTCGACAACTGGGATCCCACGAAGGATTCCCACATCGCCGCGCGGTTCACGGCGGACGATCTCTCGGGGAAGATCCGGAACAAAGCCGCGCTCCAGGATATTTGGAATCTGCCGCGCCGTGACCACGTGCCAGTCTTCGGAATGAGCGCGCGCCTCGTCGCGCAAAAAGGCCTCGACCAGATTGTGGCGTCGCAGTCGCTACGCCAGCTCGACGCGCAGTTCCTGTTTCTCGGCGCCGGCGAAGCCCGGTTTGAAAACGCGCTGCGCGAGCTCGCGACCCGCTACCCCGATCGCATTGCCGTCAACACGGCATTCACCGACGCGCTCGAGCACCAGCTGCTCGCGGGTGCCGATTTCCTCATGATGCCGTCATTGTACGAGCCGTGCGGCCTGACCCAGATGCGCGCTCAGCTCTACGGCGCACTCCCGGTCGCGCGCCGCGTCGGAGGATTGGCGGACACGATCGAGGACGGCGTCACGGGGATTCTGTACGACGCGTACAGCCCCGAAGCATTCGATCACGCCGTGCAGCGGGCCGTGACGTTGTACCAGGACCGTCCCTGGTTCACCGAGCTTGCCAAAGGAGCGATGCGGAAGGATTTCTCATGGCGCCAGCCGGCGGAAGCGTACGCGGCGGTGTATCGGCGCGCGGTTGCCGCGCGGACGATCCCGCAGCCGGCCACGAATGAGGGGGGCCGTCCTCCGCGCACGCGCTCGAGCCGCGGCAAGGGGGGACGCGGGGTGAACGCCCGCCGTTAGTCCATGGACTTCGTTCTTACATTGCACGGCCACCTGCCGTATGTCCTGCATCACGGCCGCTGGCCCCACGGCAGCGTTTGGCTGTCCGAAGGCGCGCTCGACAGCTATTTGCCGCTGATCGAGGTTCTGCAACAGCTCGAGCGCGACCGCATCCCCGCCCCGATCACGCTCGGGATCACACCGGTGCTCGCGAATCAGCTGGCCAGTCCGTCCTTCGTCAGCGAATTCGAGGCCTACATGGAGCGGCGGCTCGAGTCCGCCGCCCACGCCAGCGCATCACTCACGTCCGCGGACGATGCGCCGCTCAGACCGATCGCCGCTTACTGGCAGGAACGGCTGCAGCGGCTGTACGATCTGTTTCGCTCGCTCGACGACGACGTGCTCGGGACACTGCGCGGATTCGAAGACCGCGGGGTGATCGAGATCATCTCGTCCGCCGCGACGCACGGATTCCTGCCGCTGCTCGCGCGCGATGAAAGCATCACATTGCAGCTGCGCGTCGGCGTCTCGGAGCATCGACGGCTGTTCGGTCGCGCGCCGACCGGCTGCTGGGTCCCCGAGTGCGCCTATCGCCCCGCGGGCGCCTGGGATCCCGGGTTCGGCGCTCGCGCGCAACCGCATCGCGTGGGGATCGAGCAGCATCTGGCCGATGCCGGCTTCCGCTATTTCTTTGTCGATTCGCATCTCGTGCATGCCGGTGCGGCGCTCGGGTATCCCGATGCGGGTGCCGCAGGACCCCCGGGCAAGCGCACGCCGTACACCGCGTATCGTGTCGCCTCGGCCGACGGCAGGGTGCAGGATCTGTTCGTGCTCGTGCGCGATCCCCAGTCGTCGAGCCAGGTGTGGAGTCGCGCCGAAGGCTATCCCGGCGACGAGTGGTACCTCGAGTTCCACAAGATCCGCTGGCCCGACGGGCTGCGGTTGTGGCGCGTTACGGGGCCGCGCGTCGATCTCGGCGCCAAGCAGCACTATGACCCGCGCGCGGCGCAGAATGCAGCGAAGCATCACGCGGATCATTTTGCCGGTGTCTTGCGGCGGACGGCCGAGCAACGGCGCGGTACGAGCGACGCGGTAGTGACGGCGCCGTTTGACGCGGAGCTGTTCGGGCACTGGTGGTTTGAGGGCGTGGACTTTCTCGGAAACGTGTACCGCCGGCTCGCGCGCGACGGCATGCGGCCGGTAACGGCGCGGGATCACGTGGCGGCCCACGGAAACCGGGCGCCGGCGATTCAGCTCACCGCAGGATCCTGGGGCAAGGACGGCAACTTTACGTACTGGCTCAACGACCAGACGGCCTGGACCTGGAAGCGGCTGTGGGCGCTCGAGGACGCATATTGGGGCGCGGCACGCGCGGCGCTCGCCGCCGGACCTGAGGCGCGCACGGTGCTGGCGCAAGCGACGCGCTCGATGCTGCTCGCGCAGGCATCGGATTGGCAGTTCATCATTTCGGCCGGCGAGGCCGGGGATTACGCGACTCAGCGGTTCGACGAGCATTGCGGACAAGCCGAGGATCTCGTGCGCGCTTTGGCTCACGGCAAGGTCGACGAGGCGACGGTGCGCCGCGCGGAAGCGCTCGGTGCGCAGGATGGCGTATTCCCGAACGTGCTCCAGACCGTGGCCGACGTGCTGGGATGACCGCTCCACAAAAAGGGCTCGTGGTCATCCACGGGCATTTCTATCAACCGCCGCGCGAGAACCCCTGGACCGGTCAGGTCGACGCCGAGGCGTCAGCGGCACCGGACCATGACTGGAATGCGCGGATCACGCGCGAGGCGTACGCGCCGCTCATTCCGGTGTATCCGCACCTGAGCTTCGATTTCGGGGCCACCCTGCTCGATTGGATGGAGCGCGAGACGCCGGATGTCTACCAGGCGGTGCTGCGCTCCGATCACGGCAACGCCCTGGCATCGCCGTATCACCACATCATTCTCCCGCTCGCGTCGCGCCGCGATAAGCAAACGGAAGTCCGCTGGGGCATCGACGACTTCAAGCGCCGCTTCGGGCGTACGCCAGCAGGTTTCTGGCTCCCCGAGACCGCCGTCGATCGGGAAACACTGGATGTGCTCGCCGCCGCGGGGATCCAGTTCACGGTGCTCGCGCCCCATCAGGTGGCCAAGGCACCGGCGCAGGGGCTCCCGGTCCGCATCGCGCTGCAGCAGGGCCGCTCCATCGCGGTGTTCGTCTATAACGGCGGCTTATCGCATGGAGTCGCCTTCGGAGGACTCGCCAGCGACGCGAACCGGTTCACGGAGGCGCTGGAGCAGACACCGCCCGGAGCGCTCGCGAG
>DASTDR010000076.1:0-4662 GCA_035710265.1 Gemmatimonadales bacterium
CGTTTTTCATTCGGCTGCCGCCGAGCGCGACCACGCGATACCGCATCAGGCATACATGCCGCGCAGCCTGTGCATCCCCGCCACACGGTCCACGGCGACGATGTACGACGCGATGCGGTTCGCGACGCGGTGCTTGGCCGCCATGGCCATGACTTCATGGAACGAGCGCACCAGAATCGTTTCGAGCCGGCGATTGACCGTCTCCTCGTCCCAGAAGTACCCGCCACGATCCTGCACCCACTCGAAGTAGCTCACCGTGACGCCGCCGGCGTTCGCCAGGATGTCGGGGATCACGAACACGCCTTTATCCTCGAGAATCTTATCGGCGGCGGCGGAGGTGGGACCGTTCGCGCCTTCGCAGATGATCTTGGCCTTGATGTTCGGCGCGTTCTTGCGGGTGATCACGTTCTCGGTGGCCGCAGGGACCAGCACGTCGCAGTCCACGGTGAGCAGCTGGTCGTGCGAGATCGTCTCGGCGCGCGGATATCCGGCGAGCTGGCGGTGCTCCTGGGCCCATTTGATCAGATCGGAGACCTCGAGGCCCTTGGGGTTGTACAGCGCCGTCGACTTGTCGGACACCGCCACGATCGCCGCGCCTTCTTTCGACATGAGATCGGCGGCCACGGAGCCCACGTTGCCGAACCCCTGCACCGCGATGCGCGCGCCCTTGAGGCTCATGCCAAGCTTGGCCAGCGCTTCACGCGTCACGAGCATGCAGCCCCGGCCGGTCGCCTCGCGCCGGCCCAGCGAGCCGCCCATTTCGACCGGCTTGCCGGTCACCACGGCGGTCACGGTGTGGCGCTTGTGCATGGAATACGTGTCCATGATCCAGGCCATCACGCGCTCATTGGTGTTCACGTCGGGCGCGGGGACGTCCGAGTCGGGTCCCAGGATTTCGATGATGCTGGACGTGTACCGGCGCGTCACCTTCTCGAGCTCCGCCATGGACATCGTCGTCGGGTCGCAGACGACCCCACCCTTGGCTCCGCCGAACGGGATGTTCACGAGCGCGCATTTCCAGGTCATCCACGCGGCCAGCGCCTTCACTTCTTCCAGCGTGACGTTCAAGTCGAACCGGATGCCGCCCTTGGCCGGACCGCGCGAGGTGTTGTAGAGCACACGGTAGCCCGTGTAGACCTCCACCTCGCCGTTGTCGCGCATGATGGGGACGGAGACGATGATCTGTTTTTCGGGATTGCGGAGGACTTTGTAGAGGCCACGATCGAGGTTGAGCAGCTTGGCGGCGTGATCGAAACGTTCCATCATCGCTTCGAACGGATTCTCCTCGGCGAGGAACGTCTGCTTATCGGGACGAATAATGGCTGGTTCGCTCATACCACCCTTTTGAGTACCCCGTCCAGGACACGCTCGACGGCATCGCCGTTCAATTCCCACCGCAGGGCCAGCTCGGCCACCAGGGGTTCCGGAGTATCCGCTGGCCAACGATCCCGCAACTTCACCGCGTCCTTCTCTGTGACTACAACATAATCGGCGTCTTTGGCACCTTGCGCGAGCCGGGCGACGTCCTCGGCGCGATAGGCGTGATGGTCTTGATACGCCATGAGTTGCACGGCGGCGCCGGCGGACCGGACCTGCGCGGCGAAGCTCGCGGGGTCGGCAATCCCGGCGGCCACGATCACGCGTTTCCTGGCGAGCGCGGAGAGATCCAGGCGCCGGCCTGAGCTGAGCCCGCGCAACGCCGCGAGCGCGAAATGCACGCTTGCGACGACGGCCCCGGGCCAGCGCTCGGTCATGCGGGTCGCCAGCCGGCGTGACTCGGCGATCGCAGCGCGGCGCCGCGTCACGATGATCACGTCGGCGCGGCCCAGCGCGCTCCAGTCTTCACGCCACGGGCCGGCCGGCAGCGGCCAGGCCACGTAGCGCGGCGGTGCACTCTCGGTGCTGACGATCGCCACATTCACGTCGCGCCCCACATCCAGACGCTGATAGGCGTCGTCGAGCACCAGGACCTGGGCCCCCTGCGCGCGAGCATGGTCCGCACCCTCGAGCCGGTCCGGATTGGGCACCACGATCGCCTCGGGCACGAGCCGCTGGTGGACGGCTTGCTCGTCACCACGGTAGCCGCGCAGCAGGATGCCGGGCTTCACGCCGTGGCGCGCGAAGTATCCCGCCGTCCACGCCGCGAACGGCGTCTTCCCCGCCCCGCCCACGGCCAGATTGCCGATCGCGACTGCCGGGAGCGGCAGCGGACGTTGCCGCAGCCAGCCCCGCGCATACGCGCGCGCGCGGGTGCTCATCAGGGTGCGATAGGCCATCGCGAATGGCAGCAGCATCCCCCGCGTCACCCGCGCCGGCGCGCCGTTGCTCCACCAGACCCAGTGCGCAATCCGGTGCAGGCTCATACCGCGTCCGTGGTCCCGGTGACGGCGTGCAACGCCCGCTGCACCGCCGCGATCCCCTGGCGCAGACCGTCTTTGCCCGGCCCGACCGAAATCGGCTGGCTGTATTCCACGTCGATCACGGAAAACGGCTTGGGGATCGACATGCGATCCCAGGAGCGGAGTCGCCACGCCGAGTGCGGGCGCGCACCGGCGGCGACGATCGGCACACCGGCGTGCTGCGCCGCCGCGACAGCGCCGGGCTGCACGCGCAGCGCGGGACCGCGCGGCCCGTCGGGGGTCAGTGCCACGACCGCGCCGTCCTGGAGGGCGCGCACGATTCCGAGCAGGCCAACGTCCCCGCCGCGTTTCGTCGAGCCACGCACGGAACGGTAGCCCCATCCCTCCGCGAGATCGGCGAGATACCCGCCGTCGCGATGGCGGCTGATGAGCAACACCATCCCTTCGTGCTTGTGCAGCGCGAGCAGCGGCAGGATCCGAGAATGCCAGAGCACGAACAGCAGCGGCGCCTTCCAATCCATGAACCCGCTCTCTCGATAGCGCCAGCTGGCAGCGAGTGTCTTGAGCAGCGGAGGGCCCAACGCCTTCGCGACGGGTTCCGCCCAGCGCAGCTTCACGCGAGCAATCCCGCCGCCAGCTCTGCGACACGGTCCGCTGCACCGGGCGGGCCCAGGCGCTCCCGCACGAGCTGCAGACCTTCGCGTTGGCGCCGCGTGACCGGGTTGGCGGCATCGAGCAGGGGCAACACCGCACCCGCGAGCGATTCGCCGTTGGCCCGGCGCTGCAGAAACTCGGGCGCGACTTCGTATCCGGCGACGAGATTCACCAGTCCGACCCACGGCACGCGCACCAGCCGATGCGCGATGAACGACGAAATCGCATGCACGCGATACGTGATCACCATCGGCAGGTCGGCGATCGCGGCCTCGAGCGTCGTCGTGCCGGACTTGCAGATGCCGGCATCGGCGGCGGCGAACACGGCAAATGGATCGCCCTGCAGCACGCGAATCGGTCCGGGATCGGGGTACTCGGCGTTTTTGGTCCCCGCCACGATGACCTGCACGTCGGGCCGGACCGCGGCCACGCGCGCCGCGGCTTCGCGAAACATCGCCCAGTGGCGCTTCACTTCCTGCGCCCGGCTCCCCGGAAACAGCCCGAGCACCGGACGCTGCGGATCGAGACCGAGTTGCCGGCGCGCGGCGTCGCGTGCGGGGGGCGCCGGGCGGTCTTTGAGCGGATGCCCGACGAATGTGGCGGCGACGCCACGCTCGCGGAAAAACTCCTGCTCGAACGGCAAAATCACCGCGAGCTGGTTCACCGGCGCGAGTTTCTTCACCCGGTGCTGCCCCCAGGCCCACATCTGCGGCGCGATGTAGTACAGCACGGGAATGCCGGCCGCGGCGGCCGCGGCGGCCGCGCGCAGATGATAGCCGGGGTAATCGACGAGCATGACGAGGTCGTAGCGCTGCTGCTGAAACGCCTGCTTCACCCGGCCCAGCAGCCGGTAATGCGCGGGAATCTTGGCGAGCGCTTCGACGAACCCGACGACCGAAAAGTCCTCCATGCGGTCCAGGACGCGGGCCCCCGCGCGCTCGAGCAGCGGTCCGCCCAGGGCCTCGAGCTCCACGCCCGGGATGCGCCGCCGCAGCGCACCGGCTACGGCAGCGGCGTGCGCGTCCGCCGACGGTTCGCCCGCCGAAATGTAGATCCGGGGATGCGATTTCACGGCCGCGCGGAAGCGAGCGGCGAGGTCTCGATGGCGTCGGCGACGCGGTAGGCGAGGGTCAGCGCCTGCAGGCCCGCGGCGCCCGTCACGACGACGTCGCCGTCGCCGCGTACGGCGCGCAGGAAGCTCTCGAGCTCGAGCTTGAGCGGCTCGGCCTCGGGCGCGTCCAGCTTCACGTGATCCACAATCTCCTCGATCCGCTTCGCATTCAGGCCCTGCCAGCCCGACTTCAGCCGATAGAAATGCCCGTTGCCCTGCGCGAGATCGAGCGAGAAATACCCGGTCGGCTGGAAGATCCGGAGCTTGCGCGTGCGCTCGCGCGAGACGCGGCTGGCGGTGATGGTCGCGACGGCGCCGTTGGCGAACTCAACGCGCGCGTTCGCGATGTCCACGTGCGGCGTGAGGATCGGCACCCCGGTCGCGCGCACTTCGCCCACTTCCGAGCGCACCAGCTCCAGCACCAGATCGAGGTCGTGAATCATCAGATCGAGAATCACGGCGACGTCAGTGCCGCGAGGCTGGAACGGCGCCAGCCGCTCGGTCTGCAGAAAGCGCGGCTCCTCGAGGTACGGGGCG
>DASTDR010000077.1:0-2525 GCA_035710265.1 Gemmatimonadales bacterium
GGTGATTCCGATCACGCGGCTGAGCGACGAGACGCAGATCTACGAGTACGCCTGCCACGAGGGCAACTACGCGATGACCAACCTGCTGGCCGGCGGGCGTGCCGATGCGGCCAGGCGATCACGGTGACACCATGCGCAGCCACTTGATGTTCCTGTTCGTCGTCGCGAGCGCTGCGTCGTTGCCCGCGGCGCTCCACGCGCACCACGCCTTCGCGGCGGAGTTCGACGCCAGCAAGCCGTTCAAGATTCGCGGCACCATCGTCAAGACGGAGTGGATCAACCCGCACACGTGGCTGCACCTGGACGTGAAGCGGCCCGACGGCACGATCGAGCGATGGATGATCGAGGGCGGCCCGCCCAACGCGCTCTACCGCCGCGGCTTCACGAAGAACTCGCTCCCGCAGGGCGCCGAGCTCGTCGTCGAGGGGTTCAGGGCCAAGGACGGGACCCTCAAGGGCAACGGCCGGGAGCTGACGTTCGCGGACGGCCGGCGGCTGTTCGTCGGGTCGTCCGGCACCGGCGCGCCCAACGACGGCAAGGAACCGCGGAGCAAGGAATAGGTGCGCGCTACTGCTTCACCTGCGGATCGTCGGGCGCGGGCTCGCCGGCCGGCGGCACGGTGAGAAGGAACTCGTAGATCGCGCCGATGTCCTCGGGCGTCATCCTGGCGAAGGCCTCCCACGGCATCGGCGATCCCGGATACTTCCGCCCCCCGACCTTGAAGCGCGCAACGAAGGTGGCCCGATCCGGGAACTTCGCGAACGCGCTGCCCCGAAGCGGCGTGATGTTCGGCGGCATGAACCACATCGACGTGTCCACGTCCTTGAGCGGGACAGGCTCCACCAGCGCGGTTGCCCCCGAGAACTCCGGACCGGTGAGCGCGCCGGTCACCTGGTTGAACGGCGAATGGCAGCCTATGCAGTCGGCCACCGATCGCGCCAGGTACTCGCCGCGCGCGGCCGACAGCTCCTGCGGCGGCGACTCCTTCGGCGGGCGCCCGTCCAGCTCCGGCCGGGCAGCGGCGACGAACGTCCTCATCACCTTGCCGAACGTCGTCCACTCGTTCTGCGGCGTCTCGCGCCGGACAGGCGGAAGCGAGCGCAGGAAGGAGATGACCGCGACGACGTCGGCGTCGCTCATTTCGCTGAACGGCATCAGCAATGGAATCGACGCCTGCCCGTCGGGCCGGACGCCGTGCCGCATCAGCCTCGCGATCTGTCCGTCCGTGTACCGCCCGATGCCGGTGTCGCGATCCGGCGTCAGGTTGCGCGCGTAGAGCGTGCCAAGCGGACCCAGTCCCAGCGGGTACCCGCCAGCCAGCGTGGGCGGCATGCCGGTGTCGACGAAGCGCTCGTATTCCTCGACGCTGCCGGTGTGACAGACCGCGCAGTGCGCAGGACCGTAGACGAGGTACTCGCCGCGGGCGATGACGGCAGGTTCGGTGGAGGCATGCAGGTCTGGCTCGGGCACGTCCCACGTCCGATCCCAGTACCTCGCAACGTAGATACCCAGCCCGACGCCAGCCACCACGACCACGATTGCGGCCCACTTCAACACGCGCACGACTCGACGCATATACCCTCGATAGGAATGATTATGTGGGGTCGGAGCCGCAGCGTGCCGGCGTGACCCGTGGTGAGTCGCTATCGAGCCCGCGGCGCCGGGCGGCGGCCGGTGCGTCTCCCCTTCGTGGTCGCGTCCACGAAGCGGCAGGCCATCAGCAGCAGATCGCGCAGCGCGTCCGGGTGGATACGTGACACGCGCACCAGCACCGCGTTGTACCCCTCGTAGTGCGGCTTCAGGTAGTACGTGGCCGGGTCGGCGGCAATCAACTCGTCGACGTGCCTGGACGGCACGCGATCCACGCCGGGCAGCAGCGTCGCGCCCAGGCGGATGGCCGCGTTGACATCTTTCGAAGGCACCGGCCTGAAGCCCAGGGCAGTACGGCGGCGAACCCTCGGCGAGGCTCCCACGGGTGCGGATTGTAACTGGATTCGTTGCTATAGTCGGTAGCCATCGCGCCACGATTTCGCAGTCTGAAAAGGCCGCCGGACGTCCCATCTTGAACGGCTCTTGGGATACGCGGACAATCGGCGGCACACTACTGGAGCGTACCTCTCGAATCAGTAGCGGCCGCTCCGTTGTCGCGGCCGGAAATCTCGTTCGACGCTCGGTGTCCGCGGTACTCTTCCAGTTGATACAGTCCACTAGAGGGAGCCTCGCGATGACCACGCATGATGACCGCCGTCTGTTCCAGCGCCTGCTCGCTCTCGCCGTCGCCATTGCGGCCATCGGTGTCGTCGTTGCCGCGCAGCAGCCAGCGCCGCCGGCGGACCCCGCGGCTGCGCGCGAGCGCCAGGCCGAGATCAACAAGCGGCCCGACACGCCCGGCACAGGGCGCTTCCCGGCGATGAAAGAAGAAGTGTCCTCGCTGCCTCGTCACGTCGTGTACCGCCCGACAGACCTCGCCGGTCTCGGCCCCACGAAGCTGGGCGTGGTGGCATGGGGCAACGGCGGCTGCTCCG
>DASTDR010000078.1:0-2259 GCA_035710265.1 Gemmatimonadales bacterium
AAGTCGGACGACGAGGGTGGGTCCGCCCGTCTCGTGCGATGTGTTGTCTGCTCTCAAAATAGGCAACGACTGTGGCCAGTATTGTGTCGCCGCCGTCGCTGGCTGAGGAACGCTCATGCCCCGGAGGCACGCTCGACCGGCACGCGCCAGCGCGACGCGCGATGAGACGTTCATCTTGCGGAAGATGTTGCGGAGGTGCGTCTTGTCGACGAGGCGCTGACGACGTAGTACGGCTTGCCGTATCCCGTCGGTGAGCGTCTTGCGCCATGAAGCGTCAGGTGTCACGCTCCGGTCGTTCAGACGTGGTTGGTTTGCCGCTGTGCTCGAAGGCAGGTGGGAAGGGGTGGCGACGTGATGTTGCGAGCGTTCGGCCCGACAGCGAGGATCGCGGGCGCCTGTATCTGCGTCGTCCTGGCGGTCGTGACGGGCGCATGTGGCGGAAAGACGCACGACGCCTCAGTGATGGCCGAGCGGGCGCCGTCCCCAAGCCCAGGCTGCGCTGGGACAGCGGCCCCGAGGTCGGGCACTCTCTCGCTCCGATATGACGGGATGGATCGCAGCTATGACATTGTTATTCCCCACACCCGGTCTGATGAGCCGATGCCGCTAGTGCTGGGCTACCACGGCTACGCCAGCTCCCCGCAGGAGCTCGCCGGGAGCTGGAGCGGCAGCGCGCTGCTTGATGGCTTCGTGGCGGTGTTCTTTCACGGAAGCAACCTCGGTGGCTCGACCCCGCCTACTTCAACATCGAGGCCGTGGACGAGCCCTTGCTCGCCGACATGTCGGGTTCACAGAAGCGCTCCTCGATCGTGTCGAGGCTGACCTGTGCGTTGACCGAACCCGGATCTACGCGATGGGATTTTCGAACGGCGGTATGTTCGTCTCGACGCTTGCGTGCAAGCTCAACGACCGTATCGCCGCCGTCGCGTCGGTCGCCGGCGTCCACTTGCTCCCCGACTGTGCCGGGCGACCCATGCCGATCATCGTCACGCACGGCACATCTGACCCTGTTGTCCCATTCGATGAGACCGACGTCGGAGTGCCGCTCGCCGCGACCGGCATGTTCGAAAAGACCGCCGGTGGCTCGGCACAGCTCCGCATGCTCGAAAAGGCGCGCGAGAGACCGGTCACGTCATGGGTCGAGTCGTGGGCACAGCACAACGGATGTAGCCTCGACGCGCCGGAGGTCGCCACCATCGGGAACCGGGTCGAGCGGACGGAGTACACCGAATGCGACAGCGGCGGAGACGTCGTGCTGCAGGCGGTCGAAGGCGGCGGCCACGAATGGCCAACTTCGCCGACGCTCGACGCGACCTCGCGGGCACTCGCGTTCTTCCAGCATCATCCACTCCCCCGAGACGCCTTCGATCGATAGCGTCTCAAGCGACATTCCCGCACAGTCGGGCATGTGCGTGTCCTAGCCTGGGACGCAAGGGCGCCGATTTGAAATCTTGCGCGAGTTCGATTCCCGCCGCCTCCGCCTCATGTTTCAAGCCAAAAATGGACCATGGTGTGGTGGAAGAGCCGACGGTCACCGTGACCGTGGATGCTTCAACAGGCAACTTGCCTTCGCGTGCCTCGATGAGGAGGCTGCGGCTTGCACCACAGTGAGGCCGCCTGGGCGGTCTCACTGTGGCAGTTTCGAATAAGCGGGCCGATGCAGTTGAGGCCAGTCGTCCCTTACCGGTGAAGCGCTGCAGGGGCGGGCACTCAGAGGACGAGCGCCAACAGGATCACTCCGAAGAACACGCTCTGGGCGCTGTGTACGGCGATCCCGATCCAGGCACTCTGGTATCGCTTCGACGGGTAGGCGATGGCGAACGTGTCGAAGAGCAGCGTCGCCGGCATCATCCACGGCACGTGCAGGTGGTAGGCCGCGAACAAGGCGCCGTTGGCAGCCCAGTCGCCACGACCGAAGGTGCGGTTCATCCGGGGCAGGAGGAGCCCGCGGAAGAGGAGCTCCTCGCCGAGCACGGTGTTGAACAGGAACATGACGAGGATGAGGGAGTACCAGCCCCAGTTCCCGCTCAGGAAGGCCTGCCCGATGTCGGAGTCGAGGAAGACTCCCATATCGCGGTTGTCCGCGTGCGAAAAGGCCGGCAGCAGTTCTTCGACCGAGAAGAGGACGATCAGCGGGATTAGGAGCAGCCAGAGCTTGCCGCCGATTCGGCCGCTTCGGGGGCTCCGCGGCGACCGAAGCCAGAGCGACTCACGAACCGTCGACCAGCGGAGACTCCGCTGCTCGAGCCAGACGAGGCC
>DASTDR010000079.1:0-2695 GCA_035710265.1 Gemmatimonadales bacterium
CTGCATTCACGCCCGGGAATGCGTTCACGGGCTGCCGGCGGTGTTCGATCCCGGCCGCAAGCCCTGGGTGGACCCCAAGGCGGCGCCGGCGGACGAGGTTGCGCGCGTGATCGAGCGCTGCCCGACGGGCGCGCTCCAGTACGAGCGCAAGGACGGCGGGCCGCAGGAGTCCCCGCCGCCGATGAACACGATAAGGATCGCGGCCGACGGCCCGCTCTACCTGCACGGCCGGGTGCGGGTGGACGGGGCGGACGGGCAGTGCGTCGTGCGGGACACGCGCGTGGCGCTGTGCCGCTGCGGGAAATCCGGCTTGAAGCCGTTTTGCGACGGCAGCCACACCAAGGCCGGGTTCAAGGACGCCGGCGCGGTGCCCAGGCCGGAGGAAGTCGAGACCGAAGCAGGCAAGTCGGAAGAGGGCGCACTCGTCGTCACTTGCACGGCCGACGGGCCGCTCGCCGTGACCGGGGGCTTCGAGTTGATGGACGCGCAAGGCGCCGTGGTCGCCCGCGGCAACGTCGCATGGCTGTGCCGGTGCGGCGGCTCCGCCAACAAGCCTTTCTGCGACGGCACGCACAAGAAGAACGGGTTCAAGGCGCCCTGACCACCCCGGCCCCGCGGGCCACCCCTCCTTGATCAGGAGGGGAGTTCATGTAGTGATTAGAACCCGTCTCAAAAATTGCCACGGAATCACACGGAATGACACGGACAATAACCCGACCCCTTTAGAGTCTTCATAATCATCCAAGAATTTCCGTGTGGTTCCGTGTGTTTCCGTGGCTAAATTAGTTTTTGAGATGACTTCTGGTCAATTCAAAGGTCTTCCATGAACGAAGAACAATTCCTCGTCCAGGCAACGGTGTTTCTCGCCGCGGCGGTCATCGGTGTGCCGCTGCTGAAGCGGCTCGGCCTCTCCTCGGTGCTGGGCTACATCGTGGCCGGCGCGGCGATCGGGCCGTGGGGGCTCGCGCTTGCCGGCGACGTCGAGAGCGTGCGCGCGTTCTCCGAGATCGGCATCGTGCTGCTGCTGTTTCTGATCGGGCTGGAGCTCCTGCCGTCGCGGCTGTGGGAGCTGCGCCGCTCCGTATTCGGGCTCGGCGCCGCGCAGGTGGCCGCGACCGGCGCCGTGCTCGGCCTGGGGGCGTGGGCGCTGGGCGTTACGCCGGGCGCGGCGGCCATCATCGGGTTCGGACTGGCGCTGTCCTCGACCGCCGTCGGACTGCAGATCCTGATCGAGCGCAAGCAGCTCACGACGCCGCAGGGTCGGGCGGGATTCGCGGTGCTCCTGTTCCAGGACCTGGCCGTGATCCCGTTGCTCGCGGTACTGCCGGCACTGGCCGACCGATCCGCCGGAGTCGTGCATTCCGTGGGCGGTTTCTCTCCGCTGGTGACGCTGCTGCTGTTCGCCTCGGTGGTCGTGGCCGGGCGCTACCTGCTGAGGCCGTACTTCCGGGTGCTCTCGACGGCGGGGAGCCAGGAGGTGTTCACGGCCGGCGCGCTGCTCGTCGTGCTGGCGGTCGGGGTCTTCATGCACAAGCTCGGCATCTCGATGGCACTCGGGGCGTTCGTCGCGGGCATGCTGCTCGCCGACTCCGAGTTCCGGCACGAGATCGAGGCCGACATCGAGCCGTTCAAGGGACTGCTGCTCGGCCTCTTCTTCATGGCGGTGGGCATGTCGGTGAATTTCGGGCTGATCGGCGCCGAGCCGCTCCAGGTCGCGGGACTTGTGATCGCGCTGGTCGCGGTCAAGGCGGCCATCGTCTTCGCGCTCGCGCGGGCTTTCGGCGAGGAGGCGCCGTCGGCTTACGCCGTCGCGGTGGTACTGTCGCAGGGCGGCGAGTTCGCGTTCGTGCTGTTTTCGCTGGCGGCCGGCGAAAAGCTGCTCCCCGCCGGGCTGGCCGACCTGCTGGTGGCGGTGGTCACGATCAGCATGCTGACCACGCCCTTCCTGGTGAACCTGCTGCACTGCCTGCCGCAGAGCAAGGAGCCCGCTGTTGCCGAAGGCGCTTCGCCCACGGGCAAGGAAAACCCGGTGATCATCGCCGGCTTCGGCCGCTTCGGACAGATCGTCGGGCGCATCGTCGCGACGCGCGGCATCCCGTTCACCGCGCTCGACAGCGACTCGGAGCAGCTCGATTTCGTGACCCAGTTCGGCGAGAAGGCCTATTTCGGCGACGCCTCGCGTCTCGACCTGCTGCGCGCGGCCGGGGCCGACAAGGCCTCCGTCCTGGTGATCGCGATCGATGACATCGAGGCGTCCATGAAATGCGCGGCCATCGTGAAGCAGCATTTTCCGCGCATCAAGATCTTCGCGCGCGCGCGCAATCGCCTGCACGCCTACCAGCTGCTCGACCTCGGCATCACGCGCGTGTGGCGGGAGACGTTCCACGCGAGCGCCGACATGGCGGGAAGGGTGCTGACCGAGCTGGGGCTTCCGGATTCGACGGCGGAGGAGACGGTGCGCATCTTCACCCTGCACGACGAGCGGCTGCTGCGGCGCGCGGCGGCGCACCACGCCGACCGGGAGAAGCTGATCGAGATCGCCCGGGCGGGCCGCGCCGAGCTGCGCTCGCTGTTCGAGCAGGACCGGGGATGATTTTGCCGCCGGTGCGCCGGCGGCAAAATCAGTTGGGATCGTGCATAATCAGGCCCCTCTGAGGGCCCATCTTCATTTTTCATACCAGGGGGATCAACGATA